>NZ_JASJOJ010000059.1:0-24348 GCF_038519165.1 Photobacterium sp. SP02 | reverse complement strand
TTTGGCATTACGGAAAGAGGCACGCTGCTCGTCAATTGCAGCCTGGCGCAGTGCACAGTCGAACATGTTCAGAGCCAGCAGCTTACGCACTGTCTCTTCATGGAATTCCTGCGTGTTAGGCGCTTTATGGAAATACAGGTAACCCCCGAAGACTTCATCCGCGCCTTCACCAGACAGGACCATTTTGATACCCATGGCACGGATTTTACGTGACATCAGATACATAGGTGTGGAGGCGCGAATCGTTGTGACATCGTAGGTCTCAATGTGATAAATCACATCACGAATCGCATCCAGGCCTTCCTGAACCGTATAAGTCAGCTCATGGTGTACCGTGCCGATATGATCGGCCACTTTTTTAGCGGCTTTCAGATCCGGCGCGCCTTCCAGGCCAACGGCAAACGAGTGCAGGGTTGGCCACCAGGCATCAGATTTCTCGTCATCTTCAATACGGCGAGAGGCAAACTGCTTGGTAATCGCTGAAATCACCGAGGAATCCAGGCCGCCAGACAGCAAAACACCGTAAGGGACGTCTGTCATCAACTGACGTTTCACTGCGCTTTCCAGTGCTTTTTTCAGTTTGTCTTTGTCTGTTTTCGCATCGCGAACCGCGTCATACTCCATCCAGTCACGTTTGTAATAACGGACAGGTGCCTGAGCCGGTTCGCCTTTTTTGCTCCACAGGTAATGACCCGGAGGGAATTCGCTGATGGTTTTACACACGGGCACCAAAGCTTTCATTTCTGATGCAACATAGTAGTTGCCGTGCTCATCATGACCCTGATATAGCGGGATGATGCCGATGTGGTCACGACCAATCAGGTAAGCATCCTGCTCTTCATCATACAGAATAAAACCGAAGATACCGTTCAGGTAGTCGAGTAATTCAGGGCCTTTCTCTTTGTAAAGCGCCAGAATAATTTCGCAGTCAGATTCGGTCTGAAACGGGTAGTCGGCAACCAGTTCAGCACGTAAGTCTTTGTGGTTGTAGATTTCGCCATTGACGGCCAGTACATGGGTTTTGTCTGTGTTGTACAGTGGCTGCTCGCCGCTGTTCAAATCAACAATGGCCAGACGTTCATGAACAAGAATAGCCTTGTCTGATGAATAGATCCCTGACCAGTCCGGACCACGGTGACGCATTTTCTTTGACATTGCCAATGCGGTTTCACGCAGGGCAGATGGGTCACTTTTTATATCTAAAATCCCGAATACTGAGCACATACTGACTACTCCAACATAAAGTTAAACTTGGGAAACAAAGCGATTAAGAAAGGGTTTATTATTTTATCCCTGCGCTTTTGTTTCGTTCTGATTGTTAAAATTGCGTATTCAACAAACAAAAGCAACTAAAAATCCCATATCAATGTGAAAAACTCACCTTTGGTGAATATTATTTAATTAAATTGAGTTTAACCGAATGAAATCTTAAATCAGGAGGTTTTTGGACCAAATACTGAACGGCAACTTTCGCTGCCGTGCAGTAAGCCGGTGTCAATTAAAAGGATTTGATGTCGGTAGTTACCGATTCGCAGACATGGCGAGCAAAACCGTTGCCTGCTTCACGATAGATATTGAAAGCGGCATCGACGCCCAGTTCTCTCAAGGTCGCTTCCTCATCTTCGTAGCGGGCGATAGCGGCAATCTTCCCTTTATAGCCAAGTTGCCTGATTTGCTCGAGGGCAAACGCATTTGCCTGACTGTGCGGCATGGCCAGTAGTATTAACCGCGTCTGATGGCGAGAGACCACCCTGGCCCAGAAGTCTGGGTCGGTAGCATCACCGAGAATGACGTGGCGGCCTTCTTTGGCATGCTCTTCCACGGATTCCTCACGGTTTTCAATACCGACGACTTGCGGACCAAAGCGGCGGATCATTTCTTCATAAGCCCCGGTACCAATACGGCCCATGCCCAGGATAAGGATCTGTTTATTGCCTAAGTCAATCAGCCTGTCATTGCTGTTGAGCTTGTCTGGCTCAAATTCTTTGAGCCAGCGGGTACTTTCCATATAGATGCGATGGCTGAAACTGTTTAGCGGCGCTGATAACAGAAAAGAGAGTGACACTGCGATAGCGATAGCGACAAGAAAATCTCCCGGCAACCAGCCCAGGCTGTAGGCGAGTCCTGCGACAATCAGCCCAAATTCGCTGTAGTTAAAGAGCGTTAAGGTGCCGAGAAGCGAAGTACGTACCCGAAAATGGAAGCTGTGGAAAACCAGGTAGTAAAGCAACCCTTTTAGCGGCAATAACGCCAGCAGCAGTACAGCGAGCCAGAAGCCTGTCCACGTTGCAGGCTCAGCCAGGCCAATGTTGAGGAAGAAGAAAACCAGCAGAAGCTCTTTGAGGTTAAACAGTGATTTGGACAGCTCAGAGGATTTGGGGTGGGCCGCCAGCATCATTCCCATGATCAGTGCGCCGAGATCGGCTTTCATACCCACAAAAGTGAACAAACCGGCACCGGCGACAAGCGCCAGGAAAATGCCGTACAGTACCAGCATTTCACCATGTCCGGCTTTATCCATAATCTTAAACAAAGAGGGACGCAGCAGGGGCAATGCGAATAAGGCCAGCGCGGTGATCTCTGGTAGCTTTCCGGTTGATGCCGTAAGAAATATAACCGCGAAAATATCCTGCATGACGAGAATACCTATGGCGATAGTACCGTAGGTTGCGTTCAGCTCCCCTTTTTCCTGCAGCGCCTTGATGGCAAATACCGTGCTGGAAAAAGAGAGGGCAAAGCCCAGCAAGGCGAGCTGTGCCAGCTCAAGTTCACTAAAGATACCTAAACCGAGTTGCTTCAAACCGAACAGTGCCAGCGTAAAGATAAGGGTAGTGAGCAGGTTATGTATTGTGGCGCCGGCCCACACCTCTTTTTGCAACAGGGTTCTGACATCAAGCTTAAGCCCGATGCTGAAAAGCAGAAGGGTTACGCCCAGATCAGCAAGTGTATCAATGACAGGAGTTGAGGTGTAACCGAATGAATTTAAAATAAATCCTGCCAATAAGAATCCGACCAGGGGCGGGAGTTTGGCACGCAGTGCCAGATAGCCTGCGAGAAACGCGGCGATAATGTAAACCAGATCCATCATGAAATGTGATTTCCAGACTATTGATAAGCGTTGGTATTTCAATTAGTTGCACTGACGGGGAATATAGCACAGGGCATGTCTTCGGCGATACATGCCCTACAAAAAACAGGGTTTTTGAGAGATCGGCCGGGAAGGGGTTCCCCGGCCTGGAATTAATCTTCCAGCAGGCGCTGGAGCAGAACGCCATTTAGCATGGCACGCTTGATCATGGAAAATGCACCGATAGTTGGCTGCGTATAGAGCTGAGACTCAACAATTGGCAACGACTGGTGGAAGGTTGACAGTGATTGGGTTTCAATACAGCGCCGGATAGCAGGAAAGATAATGTCTTTCGCTAAGGTGATATTACCGGCCACAACGATTTTCTGCGGATTGAACAGGTTAATGGTCATCGCCAGGGCTTTACCTAGTTGGTAGCCCACTTTGACCAAGGCCTGGGTTGCCAGCTCATCACCCTGATTGGCTGCCTCGCAGATGGCAGGCATAGTGACATCTTCGAGCTTTTGCAGGCTGCTTGGGTAACCTTGTGCCAGGAGCGCTTTAACATGGCGAATAATCGCCGGATCGGCGGCAACGGTTTCCAGACAGCCAAAGTTACCGCACTGGCATTTATCACCGAGCGGGTCAATCTGGATATGACCGATTTCACCGACGTTGCGGTTATAACCAAGAAATACCTGACCATTGACGATAATGCCTGCCCCTGTCCCACGGTGGACACTGACCAAAATAGAATCCCGGCAGTCCTGACTGGCGCCAAAATAATGCTCAGCCAAGGCCAGCCCACGGATATCGTTACCGACAAAGCAGGAAACGCCATATTTATCAGTAATGATATCTGCCAGAGCCAGAGAGTCGACCGAGATGTTGGGCATGTACTCGACAATGCCTTTTTCAGGGTCAATCAGGCCTGGAAGGGTAATGCCGAATGCAATCAGTTCCCTCAGTATGGTCTGATTGGCACCGATAAACTGCCTGATATGCTCAAGTAAGCCATCAACCAGTTCTTGCTGGTTTGAGTAGGGAAAGTGATGGGCTGTGCCAGCCAGACTCTTACCACTTAAATCGTACAGGGTCAGTTCGATATAATCGCGACCCAGACGGACAGCGACAGAGTGAAAAGGAGCTGCTTCGGTTGTCAGCGAGATGGCTCGCCGGCCACCGGTTGAAGCCTGCTGTGCGACCTCTTTAATGAGGCCGCGTTCCAGCAATTGGCGGGTTATTTTGGTCACGCTGGCCGGGGCTAATTGACTTACGTCTGCCACTTGTATGCGAGAAATTGGGCCTTGCAAGTCAATGAGTCGGTAAACCGCTGCACTATTCAGCTGTTTTACCAGGTCGACATTACCGATTTGTCCGCCATTCATAGTTATGTTTGCTCGTATTTTCCGTTAACCACTGTCGCCCGGACACGGAAATCACGATCAAAAATTGCCAGGTTAGCCACCATGCCTTTTTTGATAGCCCCCAGTGTCTTATCCATACCTATGGCACGGGCAGGGTAAAGGGTGGCCATGCGAATCGCTTCGTCCAGGGCAATACCTACATGTTCAACACTGTTTTGAACAGCTTCAATCATTGTCAGGGCTGAACCGCCGAGTGTGCCATTTTCATCAACACACTTGCCATCGCGGTAATATACTTTCTTACCGACAAAAATAAAGTGATCTATGTCTGCTCCTGCCGGTGCTGTTGCATCCGTAACCAGAATTAATTTTTCCTTTTTAATTCTGTGGGCTATACGAATATTGGCGTAGTCAACATGAAAGCCATCAGCGATGATACCTGTGTATACCTCGGGCGTATCATAGATGGCACCCACCATACCAGGCTCGCGGCCAGCAATGGGTGTCATGGCATTGAACAGGTGGGTGGCAAAGGTAACGCCGGCCGCAAACCCTTTTCGTGCCTCTGCATAGGTTGCATTGGTGTGTCCTGCCGATACCACAATACCTGCCTCTGCCAGTCGCTCAATGTGCTCTGCCGGGGTTTGCTCCGGTGCCAGTGTCACCTTAGTGATGATGTCAGCATTCTCGCAAAGTGTCGTGATCATGGCCTCATCTGAACGGCGGATATGCTCGACACTGTGGATGCCTTTTTTCATGACATTGAGATAGGGACCTTCCAGGTGCAAACCCAGAGACTGGTTTTGGTAGTGTTTTTCGTAATCACGCGCTGCAGCTATCGCAGCTTTCATATCCTCATCAGAAGAGGTGATGAGCGTGGGCAAAAAACTCGTACAACCTGATTTCAGGTTTGCCTGATGCATGGTCTGTATGGTGTCTGCAGTGATTTCGTCATTAAACATCACTCCACCACAGCCATTAAGCTGAAGGTCGATGAAGCCAGGAGACAGGTTTGCTCCGTCAAGGTCCTGAGTGGGCATATCAGCAGGTAGCTCTGCCTCAGGACATACAGCGTGAATGTTCACTCCGTCAATAATAACAGCGTGGTTATCCAGCACATCGCTACCTGTAAAAATGCGGCAGTTGGTCAGCGCGTACATGAACACTTCCTATCGGTTAAAGGTGTTTGATGTTTTCTGCTTCCAGTTCCTGGAAATAGCGAACGGTTTTCACTTTCAGTTCCTGTGTGGCAGGGGCATCGCACACAATCAGTGACTTCGGATGCAATTGCAGCGCAGAGACAGTCCACAGATGGTTGACACAACCCTCTACAGCAGCTTCAAGGGCCTGGGCTTTGTTATGGCCGGTAACCAGAATCATCACTTCTTCTGCGTCCAGCAGCGTGCCAACTCCGATAGTCAGCGCGTATTTAGGCACTTGTGTGATATCACCATCAAAGAATCGGGAATTGGCGATACGGGTATCTTCGGTCAGGGTTTTGATGCGTGTACGGGAGGCCAGTGAAGAAGCCGGTTCATTAAATGCAATGTGCCCGTCGTTGCCAACACCACCCATGAATAGATGGATCTTTCCGAATGATTTAATCTTATCTTCATAACGCTTACATTCTGCCTGGTGATCGTCCGTGTTACCGTTCAGCAGATTGATATTTTCTTCCTGAATATCAATGTGGTTAAAGAAGTTGTTAAACATGAAGCTGCGGTAGGACTCCGGATGGTCTGAAGAGAGACCCACGTACTCATCCATGTTGAATGTCACCACATGTTTGAAACTTACTTCGCCTGCATTATAAAGCTCAATCAGACGCTTGTAGGTGGTCAGAGGGGTACCGCCGGTAGGCAGACCTAGTACGAATGGACGGTCTGCAGTTGGTTTAAATTTGTTAATACGATCAACAATATAGCGTGCTGACCACAAACCAACTTCGTTCGCGTTGTTCAGTGGGATAAGTCTCACGGTAACACCTCGTTGCTAGAAAAGAATACTTGAGAATTTTAGCGGTATATCGCCTTTCTTTCGAATAATAAAATAAGTTTTATGACCGGGCTAGCAAAATCGCTCAAACCCGCCAAATGCTGGTGATTGGGATCACAAATGATAAGGTTTTAATTTGCGGGGCGAAATTAAAGGCATACACTGCAACTTACTTAATCGGGTAGCTAAAATAAGTTATCTCAACCGCATCTAAGATAACCATAGGGGGAACTAAGGGTGAATATTCTTGGATATTTTCAGAAAGTAGGTAAGGCTTTGATGGTGCCGGTCGCCACGTTGCCTGCCGCCGCAATACTCATGGGTATAGGTTACTGGATTGATCCGAACGGCTGGGGTGCCAACAGTGCACTGGCAGCTTTCCTGATCAAAGCCGGTGGCGCTATTATCGACAACATGTCTGTACTGTTTGCTGTCGGTGTCGCATACGGTATGTCAAAAGATAAAGACGGTGCAGCAGCACTTTCTGGCTTCGTTGGCTATCTTGTTGTCACCACTCTTTGTTCTCCAGCGGCCGTTGCTCAAATTCAGGGTATCGACCCAAGTGCTGTTCCTGCAGCATTCGGTAAAATTGAAAACCAGTTTGTCGGTATTCTGGTCGGTATCGTCTCGGCTGAGCTGTATAACCGTTACTCAACGGTTGAACTGCACAAGGCACTGGCTTTCTTCAGTGGTAAACGTCTGGTGCCTATCCTGACATCCATTGCAGGTATTTTCCTGGCCTTTGTCCTGATGTACGTATGGCCTCACGTCTATGGCGGTCTGGTTCACTTCGGTGAAGGCATTCAGGGCCTGGGCGATGTAGGTGCGGGTCTGTACGCCTTCTTCAACCGTTTGCTGATCCCTGTTGGTCTGCACCATGCACTGAACTCAGTATTCTGGTTCGATGTTGCGGGTATCAATGACTTACCTAACTTCCTGGGTGGCGCTAAGTCTATTGCTGACGGTGTAGCTGTACCTGGTCAGACGGGTATCTACATGGGTGGCTTCTTCCCTATCATGATGTTCGGTCTGCCTGGTGCTGCACTGGCGATGTATCACACAGCTAAACCTGAGAACAAAGAGAAAGTCGCGTCTATCATGATTGCCGCTGCCTTCGCTTCATTCTTCACAGGTGTAACTGAGCCTCTGGAATTTGCCTTCATGTTCCTGGCGCCAGCACTGTATGTGGTTCACGCCGTTCTGACCGGTATCTCTGTATACATCGCAGCCAGCATGCAGTGGATTTCCGGTTTCGGTTTCTCTGCCGGTATGGTTGATATGGTACTGCAATCGAAAAACCCGCTGGCAACTCAATGGTACATGCTGATTGTTCAGGGGCTGGTATTCTTCGCGATTTACTATGCGATCTTCCGTTTCGCTATCGTGAAGTTCAACCTGAAGACGCCTGGTCGTGAAGATGCTGATTCAGATGAAGTGCTGGCTTCTGGTTCTCAGGAAACCGGTGAACTGGCAAAACAATATCTGAAAGCCCTGGGTGGTCACGGCAACCTGGAAAATATTGATGCCTGTATCACTCGTCTGCGCCTGACACTGAAAGACAGCAGTCTGGCTGACGAGAAAACACTGAAAGCACTGGGTGCTATGGGTGTGGTGAAATTAGGTTCAAATAACCTGCAGGTGATTCTTGGCCCACTGGCTGAGATCGTTGCCGGTGAGATGAAGAAAATCCCGGCGTCAGAAGACCTGTCTGCAGTCAAACTGCCATAATAGACAGTTAATCTGATAGCGAAAGATAACTGAAAGTGAGGCCGGCCCGTCAGGGTCGGCTTTTTTTTGCCCTAATCATGATTCAATACACACTAATTGTTGAGTCATGACCTGTATTTGTGGATCATAACAGGTTCGAAGATCCTTTTAGCGCACGAGGTGTAATTGATGAGTGAATCTGAAGCTCGTCCAAGCAATTTTATCCGCCAGATTATTGATGCGGATTTAGCCAGTGGTAAGCACACCAGCGTCCACACACGTTTTCCGCCTGAGCCGAATGGTTACCTGCATATCGGCCATGCGAAGTCTATCTGCCTGAACTTTGGTATTGCTCAGGATTACCAGGGACAATGTAATCTGCGTTTTGATGACACAAACCCAGAAAAAGAAGACATCGAATACGTAGAGTCGATTAAGAAAGACGTAAACTGGCTGGGCTTTGAGTGGAGCGGTGAGATTTGTTACTCATCTAACTACTTCGATCAGCTGTATGCCTACGCGTTGGAACTGATCAACAAAGGTCTGGCGTATGTTGATGAACTCACACCAGAAGAAATGCGCGAGTATCGCGGCACGCTGACAGAGCCGGGTAAACCAAGTCCTTATCGTGACCGTCCTGTGGCCGAGAATCTGGCGCAGTTCGAGAAAATGAAAAATGGCGAAGTCGAAGAAGGCAAAATGTCGCTTCGGGCCAAGATTGATATGGCATCGCCGTTTATGGTTATGCGTGATCCTGTGCTGTACCGCGTTCGCTTCGCAACTCACCACCAGACAGGTGACAAGTGGTGCATCTATCCGATGTACGATTTCACCCACTGTATCTCTGATGCGCTGGAAGGTATTACGCACTCGCTGTGTACCCTGGAATTCCAGGACAACCGTCGTCTGTACGATTGGGTGCTGGATAACATCACTATTGACTCTCAGCCTCGTCAGTATGAATTCAGCCGCCTGAACCTGGAATATACAGTCATGTCCAAGCGCAAGCTGAACCAGCTGGTGACTGAACAGCTGGTTTCAGGCTGGGATGATCCTCGCATGGCGACAATTTCAGGCTTACGTCGTCGTGGCTTTACGGCTGCTTCTATTCGTGAGTTCTGTAAGCGTATTGGTGTCACCAAGCAGGACAATACCATTGAGATGAGCTCTCTGGAATCGTGTATCCGTGACGATTTGAACGAGAATGCACCTCGGGCCATGGCTGTTCTGGATCCGGTGAAGTTAGTGATCGAAAACTTTGGTGATACGGAAATTCTCAAAGTGGGCAATCATCCTAATAAACCCGAAATGGGCGAGCGTGATGTGCCATTCAGCCGTGAGCTGTACATTGAGCGTGAAGATTTCCGTGAAGAAGGCAATAAGAAGTACAAGCGTTTAGTCTTGGGTAAAGAAGTGCGTTTACGCGGTGCGTATGTCATCAAAGCCGAGCGGGTTGAGAAAGATGCCGACGGCAAGATTACCACTATTTTCTGTACCTATGATGCCGATACGCTGGGTAAAAACCCTGAAGATGGCCGTAAAGTGAAAGGCGTGATTCACTGGGTGTCAGCAGAACAGGCACTGCCTGCTGAAATTCGCCTGTATGATCGTTTGTTCACTGTACCTAACCCGGGTGCAGCAGATGACTTTGCATCGACGATTAACCCGGATTCACTGATCGTGATGAATGGTTTTGTTGAGCCGAGCCTGGCAGCAGCTGCGCCTGAGCATGCTTTCCAGTTTGAACGTATGGGCTATTTCTGTGCGGATAACAAAGATTCATCGGCTGAGCATTTAGTGTTCAACCGAACTGTGGGTCTGCGTGATTCGTGGGCAAAAATTGCAGACTGACAGATTCAGTCTGTGATTGCTGCCTGATCTAAAAAAACCAGCCGAATGGCTGGTTTTTTTATCGATGTAAGCGTAATTATTTATTTTCGTTGTGCAGGCTTTCATCTTTATTACAATCACCGGCAGTGCAGTGACCGTACAGATAAAGGCTGTGGTTGGTCAGACGTATGTTATAGCGTTCGGCAACCTGCTTCTGGCGATCTTCAATGATATCGTCAGAGAATTCAATGACTTTGCCACAATCCAGGCAAACAAGATGATCGTGGTGGTGCTGGGTAGACAGTTCGAATACCGACTTACCGCCTTCAAAATGGTGACGGGTGACAATTCCGGCATCATCAAACTGGTTCAGCACTCGGTAAACAGTGGCCAGGCCAATCTCTTCACCAATATCGATCAACTTTTTGTACAAATCTTCGGCACTGATATGTTGGCACTCAGGATTCTGAAGTACTTCCAAAATTTTCAGACGCGGAAGTGTGACTTTTAATCCTGCTTGTTTAAGTGCTTGGTTGTTATCTGACATTCGAGTTTCCTTTGGCTAGCCGTAACAGGAAAATGGAAGGTTACGGTAGTCTTTCTCATATCTGTTCATTATAAGTGACGACAGCACAACAATAAACCTTAATGCTTAATGGGTCTAGGAAAGTTGTGACTTTTATTCGCCTGATATAAATGTTAAAAAGGCATACTATGCTCATCGTACCAGATCATAAGGACGTGTAGGTGTGAATAAGTTCTATAAGCCCGGTATCGTAAAATTTGCGCTCAATATCTGGCCACCTTTCTGGGGGGCCGGCATTCGAATCCTGCAGATCAGTGAAGATTTCCGGCATGTGGAAATTTGCCTGAAGTTGAGGTGGTGGAATAAGAATGCCAACAGGACCCAATATGGCGGCAGTATTTTTTCACTGACCGACCCTGTTTATGCCTTGATGCTGATGGGTATACTCGGGAAAGAGTATTTTGTCTGGGATAAACAGGCCGAAGTGAACTTTCTCAAGCCTGGTCAGACAGATCTGAAAGCGGTGTTCACTATCTCAGATCAGTGTATTGAGGATATAAAACGCTCCACTGCCGGCGGCGATAAACATTTTCCTGAATTTGTCGTCAATGTTGCTGATAGCAAAGGTGAGGTGGTTGCCCAAGTGAAGCGCGTGCTTTATGTGCGCAAGAAACCACAGTACCGTAATGCCGAGCTTGAAGAAGGTGAAAACCGTTCGGGTGAGTGTGTCAGTGAGCAATAAAAAACGCGCCTCGGCGCGTTTTTAACAGCTAGCGGTAAGATCAGTCAGCCAGTTCGGCCAGACACATTTCTTCGTAAATTTGCTTAACCCATTTCTCGACGCGCTCGTCAGTCAACTCAGGCTGACGGTCTTCATCGATACACAGGCCAACAAAATGTCCGTCGTCTACCAATGCTTTTGATGCTTCAAACTCATAGCTTTCTGTTGGGAAGTGGCCAACGATGATGGCGCCGCGGCCTTCAACGATGTCACGCACTGTGCCCATGGCGTCGCAGAAATACTCGGCGTAATCTTCCTGATCACCACAACCGAAAATAGCGACCAGCTTGTTTTCGAAATCAATGCCTTCCAGTTCAGGGAAGAAATCGTCCCAATCGCACTGTGCTTCGCCGTAATACCAGGTCGGGATACCCAGCAGTAACAGGTCGAAATTTTCAATGTCTTCTTTGCTGCTCTTAGCAATGTCTTTGACTTCAACCAGATTTTTACCCAGTTGCTTTTGGATCATTTTAGCGACGGCTTCTGTGTTACCAGTGTCGCTACCAAAGAAGAGTCCTACACTCGCCATAGTAGAGATTACCCGTGTTTTAGTTGTTGACCGCCAACTGACAGGCTGGCGATATACATAAATTGAACAGGCTGCCAGTTAATTCTAGCGCTGACTGTATGCCTGATAATAACATTTGTCGGTGACTGTGGCGTCAGTTAGGGGAGAAAAACCTTTATCATTAGGCTTCTCATTACGCTTTCTGAGCCAGGTAGCAGGCGTCAGCGGATATTATCCTATCCCCACGCCTTCCATTGTCATCTGAATCACACCTTTCGATATGAATCCAAAGCACCCTAAAAACAAGACCAGCCAGACGATTTTTCGACCAAATGGAGGCACATTGCCTTGCTTGAGGACATCTTTGATCGCCATACCAATGAAAAAGAAGATGGCCGCGAACAATAAATCAAGTCCGACTGATTCCAGCAGGTCCATGTGCTCGTATAACATCTGTTTCTCCTTCGCAAGATCAGACTTGCATCCGGCGCGCACTATAGCACAGAGAGTAGTGCGTGTTAATTGTTAGGCTGTGTATCCTTCTCTAAAAAACTGAGAATGATACGGTTTACCGTGTCGGGTTTCTCGGCATGAAGCCAGTGGCCAGTATTGGCAACCATGTGGGCCTTGGCGTGCGGGAACTGGCTGGCAATGTGTTCGCGGTGCTCAGCCAGAATGTATTCTGAATCCTGACCTTTAATGAACAAAGTGCGGCCAGGAAAGGGCGACACAGCTGACCAGCCCATGATGGTACTGTAGTTGTTAATGAGTGCATCGACATTGAACCGCCACAGGAAAGATTCTTGCTCTTTATACAGAGACTTAAGCAGGAACTGGCGCACACCGGGTTCCATCACATGCTGAGATAAATACTGTTCTGCCTCTTTTCGGCTGGTGACCGTCTGGTTGCTGACCGCTTTAAGACCGGCGAACACATTTTGGTGACGATGGACCTGATAAGCCACAGGTGCCATGTCGAGCACAATCAGGTTTTCGATCCGCTCTCCAGCCAGTTCGGTCATGGCCATTGCCACTTTACCGCCCATGGAATGGCCGATCACACTGAAAGCTTGGATCTCGAGTTGATTGATCACATCAACCACATCTTGCGCCATGTCTGAATAAGTGAAGTGCTCACTATGCGGAGAGCGACCATGGTTACGCAGATCAAGACTAATGACTTGATACTGTTCTTTGAGCACTCTGGCGAGCAGGCCGAGATTGTCCGCACTGCCAAATAAGCCATGAATAAGGACGACCGTCTGGCCTTGACCCTGTATTTGATAATGAAGATTCACAGACTATTTCTCTTGTTGTTAACGCTTTGCCGTAGAGTATACCTTCGCTTCACGTTATAATCTCACGGTGATTTTTTAACGGAACGATAATGAACACTACGATGAAAACTATTGAGGTAGACGAAGAGCTGTATCGTTATATTGCCAGCCAGACCCAGCACATTGGTGAAAGCGCGTCAGATATTCTGCGCCGTTTATTGCTGGAGGACGCCAATAGTCAACCTGTCATGCCAGCACGCCCTAAAGCTGCGCAAGGTATTGTGGTTAGCAAGGATGCAGGCAATTTGCCACAGTCGGAAGACAGGGTCAAAGCCATGCGCTCGCTGCTGATTTCTGATGAGTTTGCTGGTCAGGAAAGAGCCATTGGCCGCTTTATGCTGGTGCTGTCTACGCTCTATCGTATCGATCCTCAGGCTTTCACCGATGCGACGGCGATTAAAGGTCGAACCCGCATTTATTTTGCTGACAGCGAAGAAAAACTGTTGAACAGCGGCAAGACAACGAAACCGAAAGCCATTCCTGAAACGCCTTTTTGGGTGATCACCAATACCAATACCGACCGTAAACGTCAGATGATTGAACAGCTGATGCAAAAAATGCAGTTCACACAAGATATTGTAGAAAAAGTTTGCGGTGAAATTTAACTGTCGCTGATGCGGCTTTATTGACGTACAAGGATATGTTGATGGCGATCCATCCTCGTGCCGGGCAGCAAGCCCGGCAAGAAGACATGCATAACATTCCGGCTCTTGTGGCCAATTATTTTCTGATTGAACCCGATGCTTCCAATGTTGCCCAGCGTGTTGCGTTCGGCACCTCTGGCCATCGTGGCTGTGCCGATAAGGGAACCTTCAATCAACATCATATCTGGGCAATCGCTCAGGCTGTTGCTGATGTTCGCCGCGAGCAAGGTGTTACCGGACCGCTGTTTTTAGGGAAAGATACGCACGCCTTATCTGAACCGGCGCTGCTTTCTGCTCTGCAAGTGCTGGTGGCCAATGACGTGAATGTGGTACTGCAGGCGGAGCAGGGTTACACACCCACGCCGGGTATTTCTCATGCCATTCTGACATTTAACCTCTGTCATACTGAGAAGGCCGACGGCATTGTGATCACGCCTTCACATAATCCTCCGCAGGATGGTGGCATTAAATATAATCCGCCTCATGGTGGGCCGGCTGAAGGGGCCATTACCACAGCCATTGAAAACCGGGCCAACCAGTTGATTGCCGAAGGCTTAGCGTCAGTGAAGCGGGTGAGTGTTTCTGAGGCCTTGTCCAGCCACTACGTGACGGAGCAGGATTTAGTCAAGCCCTATGTGGCTGATCTTGTGAATGTCATCGACATGGCTGCGATTCAAAAAGCCAAGCTGAAGCTGGCCGTCGATCCTCTGGGCGGATCCGGGATCGCATACTGGCGCGAGATTGGGCGTCACTATGACCTGGACTTAACTCTGGTCGATGAGTCTGTGGATCCGGCGTTCCGCTTTATGAGCCTGGACAAAGATGGCGTGGTGCGGATGGATTGCTCGTCACCTTATGCCATGGCTGGCTTGCTGGCGCATAAAGACAGTTATGATCTGGCCTTTGGTAATGACCCTGATTTTGACCGCCACGGTATTGTGACGCCGGCCGGGCTGATGAATCCAAACCATTTCCTTGCGGTGTGCATCGACTATTTGTTCCGGCATCGTCCTGAGTGGGATGACAAGGTGGCCGTGGGAAAAACACTGGTTTCCAGTGCGATCATTGACCGTGTTGTGGCCGATCTGGGACGTGAACTGTGTGAAGTGCCGGTGGGTTTCAAGTGGTTTGTTGATGGCCTGTACAGTGGTGAGCTTGGCTTTGGCGGTGAAGAAAGTGCGGGTGCATCCTTTTTGCGCAAGGACGGTACTCCCTGGTCAACCGACAAAGACGGTATTTTGCTCTGCCTGTTAGCGGCAGAAATCACTGCGGTGACAGGTATGAACCCGCAGCAGTATTACCAGACCTTAACCGAAAAGCATGGTGAGTGCCGTTACAGCCGATTGCAGGCTGTGGCAAACAGCGCGCAAAAAGCCGTGTTGACCAAACTGTCTCCTGAAATGGTGCAGGCTGACACCTTGGCTGGTGATACCATTACGGCCCGTCTGACCCATGCGCCAGGCAATGGTGCTGCCATCGGTGGGTTGAAAATTACCACTGAGAATGGCTGGTTCACGGCGCGACCTTCAGGCACTGAAGAGATTTACAAGATCTACTGTGAAAGTTTCAAAGGTGAAGCGCATCTTCGCGAGATAGAAGATGAAGCGCAGAAGATTGTCAGTAACGTCTTTTCGAACGCGGGTCTGTAAGCCGTATCCGTTTGACAACCCGTAGCTTTTGCTGCGGGTTTTTTATTGCTTATTGCTTATTGCTTATTGCTTATTGCTTATTGCTTATTGCTTATTGCTTATTGCTTATTGCTTGGCTTCTGGACGGTTACGGAGCGGATTGCCGAGAATGTTTATGCCTGTCGCGGTTATGCAGGGGCCAGTGGTCAGGAACAATGAACCAGACCTGATTGTCTTCAGCAACACCCTGAGTCGGAACCGTGATAGCCGAAGGTGCCATCAGAGCTGGTATTGATGAATAACAGGGCGGGGTTAACCAATCTCTCTTGGTGAGGATTTTTAACGATAATTCTTCTGCCTGACTCTGGAAACACCAAAGCCCTTTGTTCACATCAGGATTGATGGGCAAGGCGGAACCTGATTCTTCATTCCGGAAGTGATCGAAAAGTCTCCCCTGTACAATCAGTCGCTGGCAGGAAGGCTGACCCAGCGATTTGGCATACTGATCTCTGTAAGCCTGATGCTGAGTCATTGCCAACTGGTGCTGAACCATTTTGTTGATCTTATTATCCAGATTATCCGCTGAGTTTGGCCCCAGCCATCGCTGTTGATAGGCCAGATAAAACTTAATCGCCACTTCCCAGTGTTCTAATTGCTGAGATTGTTTATTGAACACCAGAAAATCAATGGCCCCCAGCGTGCGCTTTGCTTCGTGCAGCTGTATCTCTTCTCCGACAAGGTCAAAGTCTGGGTGGTGAGTGATGAGCTGCTGCCACAGCCACTGGTAATAAAAACCGAGTCTTTGGTTACCTTCGTACTGCGCTTTCGCCGGGATGACTGCTCTGTCTTTGAACCTGCTCAGCCACTCATCATTGACCTGGTAGTCTACACCTTGTGTCAACACCGGCATATCCAGCACATGGCGAAAATGCCTGATGTTATCCTTGTGTTCTTTTGTTACATTTTCGTTGATAATATTCATTAAATTAAGTCTTAATCTGCGTTTAACTTGTTTTTAACAACAAAATCTCAAATAAAAAGTAGTAAAATTTCAAAAATACGCTAAAGTATGAGGTATGACCAGTTGGTTGCTCAGGAGGCTATCATGTTCACCCCTTTATCTACTCAACAAATCATTGTGCGCCGTACCTGCGTTGTGATTGCAGGCGTGCTGAGTTTTCCGGTTATGGTATTTATGCCTACATCTGTAAAATCACGTGTTTATAGTTATCTGCATAAAGTCTGGTTGAAAACCAGTACCAAGCCTGTTTGGCTGCAGCACTCTGAACAAGGTGCGCAAGAGCTATATTGAATCTGTTGTCAATGACTAGCTTACTGGTATCACAGATGAAATGCTGCCCTTGGCAGCATTTTTTGTCGCTATTTACTCGCTTTATGCACCCGCATTTTCGTTCCTGCTGGTTCTGTTGCTCCCGAGTTGGTTAAAATACCAGTAACAGCTCAAAAGGAAGCAAGCATGAACAACCTCAAACTCGAATCATTGTTAAACACACTACTGAGCCCGCACTTAATCAGAGATTACTGTCCGAATGGACTGCAAGTCGAAGGCCGCAGCGAGGTACAAAAAATTGTAACCGGTGTGACGGCTTGTCAGGCATTAATTGATCAAGCCATTGAAATGAAAGCCGATGCTTTGCTGGTCCATCACGGTTACTTTTGGAAAAATGAACCTTCGGAAATTCGCGGGATGAAATACCGACGAATTAAAACATTGATAGAAAATGGCATTAATCTCTATGCCTATCACTTGCCTTTGGATGTCCATCCGGAACTGGGAAATAATGCCCAGCTTGCTGATCAATTAGGCATAAAGCATTTGGGTGGGCTGGAGCCTGGTAATGCGCATCCTGTTGCGGTCTACGGCGAATTTCCGACGGCGCTTACCGGCGAGCAGCTCGCTGCCCGTATTGAGAAGGTGCTCCATCGCAAACCCTTACATATCGGCGAGGGCGGACCTGATCTGATCAAAACAGTGGGCTGGTGTACCGGCGGCGGTCAGGATTTTATCGATCTCGCTGTTGCGCAGGGGCTGGATGCCTATATCACGGGTGAAGTGTCAGAGCGAACGGTACATACGGCGCGGGAGCAGGGTATTCATTTCTTCGGTGCGGGACATCATGCGACCGAGAGGTACGGTGTTGAAGCTTTGGGTGAATGGCTCGCCGATGAGCATCATTTCGATGTCACCTTTGTGGATATTGATAATCCGGTGTAAGCCAGCGAACCGATAAACTAATCAAAAAAGGTTGAGCGGATGCTCAACCTTTTTGTGTTTTATATTAGCAAGCTATTAATGACTCACAATCACTCACGCTCGTGAAGCGGTTGGAAATCGCGTTGCTGATGACCGGTATACAGCTGACGCGGACGACCGATACGGTTGTTTGGATCACTGTGCATTTCATTCCAGTGTGCGATCCAGCCGATAGTACGAGACATTGCAAAGATAACGGTAAACATAGAAATTGGGATACCAATCGCTTTCAGAATGATACCTGAGTAGAAGTCTACGTTCGGGTACAGTTTCTTCTCAACAAAGTACTCATCAGACAGGGCAATACGTTCCAGCTCCATCGCGACATCAAGTAACGGATCACTGATTTTCAGCTCTTGCAGCACTTCGTGACATGCTTCACGCATCACGGTTGCACGTGGGTCATAGTTCTTATAGACACGGTGACCGAAGCCCATCAGACGGAACGGATCATCTTTGTCTTTGGCACGTTCAATGAACTCTGGGATATTCTCCACGCTGCCAATCTCTTCAAGCATGCGCAGACAGGCTTCATTGGCACCACCGTGAGCTGGGCCCCAAAGCGAAGCGATACCAGCGGCAATACACGCAAACGGGTTAGCACCTGAAGAACCTGCCAGACGTACGGTAGAGGTAGACGCATTCTGCTCATGATCGGCGTGCAGGGTAAAGATTTTATCCATAGCACGAGCGACAACCGGGCTGACTTCATACTCTTCACACGGCGTTGCAAACATCATGTGCAGGAAGTTTTCAGCGTAATCCAGATCGTTACGAGGGTAGATAAACGGCTGACCAATAGAGTACTTGTAGCACATTGAAGCCAGAGTCGGCATTTTTGACAGCAGGCGGAATGCAGTGATTTCGCGGTGCTCGTCGTTATTGATGTCCAGTGAATCATGGTAGAAGGCTGCCAGCGCACCGACAACACCACACATTACTGCCATTGGGTGAGCATCGCGACGGAAACCGTGGAAAAAGCTTGCGATTTGCTCATGCACCATAGTATGGCGGGTTACAGTTTTGCGGAATTGCTCGTACTGGGCTCGGGTAGGAACTTCGCCGTACAGCAGAATGTAACAGACTTCTAAATAATCAGCGTTATTAGCTAATTGGTCGATTGGATAGCCACGGTGAAGCAGCACACCTTTCGCACCATCAATGAAAGTAATTTGAGATTCACATGATGCAGTAGCTAAGAAACCTGGGTCGAAAGTGAAATAGCCAGATGCGCCGAGTTTACGAACATCCAGTACTTCCGGACCTAGTGAGCCCCCGAGAATCGGCAGTTCGACCGGTGCTTTCCCTTCAATATGAAGAGTAGCTTTCTTATCTGCCATAACAATCTCCTTTGTTATTTTATAATCCTAATCCGAAATCGGATGTGCCGTCTTTGTACAGCTCGGTCATGTTGTTGTCAATTCCTCTTATCGGGAGTGTGCGCTTGTTAATAACTTTAAGTAAAAGCGGGTCAATATCTCAAACCGTGTTAGAGGTCATGTAACGGGGTTTGTAATTGATTGTTGCGAGGCGTATACTCGGCCGCAGGTCTCTGGTTCTGCCATCGCCAGAAACAATGATAAAGTTATTAGTAATATTAGCTACTTAGCTGAAACGACTTTTGCTTTGCTGTACATACACTTGTGCTATGTAAATGTAGCATAGTTGTTGTGCCTTTGTTGCGCTTGTTTTGGCGTACGCATACCGGAGGTTTTATAAAAATAAAACGCTTCTATGGAGCTGAGTGGGCAAAGACCGTGAAAGTTAACAAGCCAAGACCTGTCAACCTCGACCTACAGACGATACGCTTTCCGCTGACTGCGATTTCGTCAATCCTGCACCGTGTATCGGGCGTGATCACATTTGTTTCCCTTGCCATCCTGCTGTGGCTACTGAACCTGTCTCTTTCCTCTCCCCAAGGATTTGCTGAAGCCGCTGACATCGTTGACAGCTTCTTTGTCAAATTTATCCTCTGGGGTGTGCTGACAGCACTCTTCTATCACATTGTTTTGGGTATCCGTCACCTGATCATGGATATGGGATATTTTGAAGAGCTGGAATCTGGCACCACAAGTGCGAAAATCAGTTTTGCAATTGTGGCGGTTCTGTCTGTGTTTGCAGGAGGCCTGGTATGGTAAGCAACGTTTCATCCATTGGACGTAATGGTGTTCACGACTTTATTCTGATTCGTGCAACCGCAATTATCCTCACTCTTTACACCATTTATATGGTGTGCTTTTTCGCTTTTGGCCCTGAGCTGAATTTTGAAACCTGGACAGCGTTCTTTTCAAAACTAAGCACAAAAGTCTTTACTATGCTGGCGTTGGCCTCCGTTCTGATTCACGGTTGGATCGGAATGTGGCAGGTACTGACTGACTACATTAAACCTGCCTTTTTACGTGCAGGTCTGATGTTTGCAATTGTCGCTGTGCTTTTTGTTTATCTGTTATCTGGTTTCTTTATTGTGTGGGGTGCGTAAGTGAGCATTGCAGTTCGAGAGTTTGATGCCGTAGTAATCGGCGCTGGTGGTGCAGGTATGCGTGCTGCACTACAAATTTCTGAGCAGGGCCTGAAATGTGCTTTGCTGTCTAAAGTGTTCCCTACCCGTTCTCACACCGTATCTGCGCAGGGCGGTATCACAGTTGCGTTAGGTAACTCGCATCCGGATAACTGGGAATGGCACATGTACGACACGGTAAAAGGGTCGGACTATATCGGTGACCAGAATGCCATCGAATACATGTGTAAAAATGGCCCGCAGTCAGTCATTGAACTTGAAAAAATGGGTCTGCCTTTTTCCCGTTTTGATAATGGTCGTATTTACCAGCGTCCGTTTGGTGGCCAGTCGAAAGAGTTCGGTGGCGAGCAGGCCGCACGTACAGCCGCAGCGGCAGACCGTACCGGTCACGCCTTGCTGCACACTCTGTACCAGCAAAATGTTAAGCATAAGACGACGATTTTCTCCGAGTGGTATGCGTTGGATCTGGTGAAAAACCAGGACGGTGCCATTCTGGGCTGTACCGCGCTGTGCATGGAAACCGGTGAAGTTTGTTACTTCAAATCCAAGGCCACAATTCTGGCAACAGGTGGTGCCGGCCGTATCTACCAGTCAACCACGAACGCACACATTAACACCGGTGACGGTGTCGGTATGGCATTGCGTGCGGGTGTACCCATGCAGGATATCGAAATGTGGCAGTTCCATCCAACCGGTATTGCCGGCGCCGGTGTACTGGTAACAGAAGGCTGCCGTGGTGAAGGTGGTTACCTGCTGAACAAAGACGGTGAGCGTTTCATGGAACGTTATGCACCGAACGCGAAAGATCTGGCGGGGCGCGACGTTGTTGCCCGTTCCATGATGGTGGAAATCCGTGAAGGCCGCGGTTGCGATGGCCCATGGGGACCACACATCAAACTGAAACTGGATCACCTGGGTAAAGATGTTCTGGAATCGCGTTTGCCAGGCATTCTTGAACTGTCGCGTACCTTTGCGCACGTCGATCCAGTGAAAGAACCAATTCCGGTGATTCCAACCTGTCACTATATGATGGGCGGTGTACCGACTCAGGTTTCCGGACAAGCGATTAAGCAAAACGCAAATGGCCAGGACGAAGAAGTCCAGGGTCTGTTTGCCTGTGGTGAAATTGCCTCCGTTTCTGTACATGGTGCAAACCGCCTGGGCGGCAACTCCCTGCTTGACCTTGTTGTATTTGGTCGTGCGACCGGCTTGCATCTGGGTGAAACCTTAGCGGCTCAGGCAGAAGCGCGTCCGGCAACAGAATCAGACATCGAAGCTTCTCTGACTCGTCTGAACCGTTGGAACAGCACGCAAAAAGGCGAAGATCCGGTACAAATCCGTAAAGATCTGCAATCTTGCATGCAAAACAACTTCTCGGTATTCCGTGAAGGCGAAGCCATGGCTGAAGGCCTGAGCCAGCTGAAAGAAATCCGCGAGCGTTTGAAAGAAGCACGTCTGGATGACACATCCAGCGAATTCAACACCCAGCGTATCGAGTGTCTGGAACTGGATAACCTGATGGAAACCGCCTATGCGACGGCAGTAGCGGCTAACTACCGCACAGAAAGCCGTGGTGCTCACGCCCGTTTCGACTTCCCAGAGCGTGATGATGAAAACTGGCTGTGTCACTCTATTTACAACCCGGAGACAGAGCAGATGTCTAAGCGTGATGTAAATATGACACCAGTACATCGTGACGCATTCCCGCCTAAAGCGCGGACTTACTAAGGGAGGTAACAACATGAAACTGAATTTTTCGATTTACCGTTATAACCCTGATGTAGATAACGCGCCGCACATGAAAGGGTATACGCTGGAAGTGCCGGAAGGCTCTGACATGATGGTTCTGGATGCCCTGATTTTGCTTAAAGAGCAGGATCCATCGCTGTCTTTCCGCCGTTCATGCCGTGAGGGTGTTTGCGGTTCTGATGGTATCAACATGAATGGTAAGAACGGCCTGGCCTGTATTACCCCATTATCAGCGTTGATGAATCAGAAAACGATTGTGATTCGTCCGTTGCCGGGTTTGCCTGTCATTCGTGACCTTATCATTGATATGGAGCAGTTCTACACCAACTATGCCAAGGTGAAGCCGTTCCTGATCAATGACAGCGAGCACCCGCCTGCGCGGGAAAACCTGCAGTCTCCGGAAGAGCGTGCGCATCTTGACGGCCTGTACGAGTGCATTATGTGTGCCTGTTGCTCGACCTCATGTCCGTCATTCTGGTGGAACCCGGACAAGTTTATCGGTCCTGCGGGCCTGCTGGCGGCGTACCGTTGGTTAATCGACAGTCGTGACACGGCAACTGAAGAGCGTTTATCCGATCTTGATGACGCATTCAGTGTGTTCCGCTGCCACAGCATCATGAATTGTGTCAGCGTGTGTCCAAAAGGGCTCAATCCGACGAAAGCAATCGGCAATATCCGATCTATGTTGCTTAAACGTTCGGTGTAAATCTATAGAATTATCGATATGCCAGCAGAGCAATTTGCTGGCTTTTTAGCCCGGCGTAACAACCGGTGCAAGTGGCGATAACAAGTGGTTAAGGGAAAAAAATGCAGAACGGCGTTATGAAGGCTTGGCTTGAGTCTTCACATCTGGCTGGCGCCAACGCAACTTACGTGGAAGACCTCTACGAGTTGTATCTAAGCGACCCAGAATTAGTTGACGAAGAATGGCGTCACGTTTTTAGTGAACTGCCTGTTGTGAATGGTGTTGCCGTTGAGCAGCCGCATTCGCGTGTTCGTGATTACTTCCGGCGTTTAGCGAAAGAGACGACCTTTTTAAGTGCTAACGTCAGCGATCCTGATGTTGATGCCAAACAGGTTAAGGTACTGCAGCTTATCAACGCATACCGTTTCCGTGGGCATCAGCATGCAAACCTGGACCCGCTGGGATTATGGCAGCAGGAACGTGTTCCGGACCTGGATCCTGCGTTTCATAATCTCACTGCGGAAGATTTTGACCAAAGCTTCAATGTCGGTTCCTTTGCCGTAGGCAAAGAGACAATGAAGCTTTCTGAGATCTATGAGGCATTGAAAAACACCTATTGTGGCTCAATTGGTGCTGAGTACATGCACATTACTGATACCGAAGAAAAACGCTGGATTCAGCAGCGTCTGGAATCAGTCGTCGGTAAAGGCGCGTTTACTCAGGAAGAAAAGCAGACGTTTTTGGATGAACTGACTGCGGCCGAAGGTCTGGAGCGATATCTGGGGGCGAAATTCCCAGGGGCAAAACGTTTCTCACTGGAAGGCGGCGATGCGCTTATCCCTATGATGAAAGAGCTGATTCGTGCAGCCGGAAAAAGCGGTGTTCGGGAAGTTGTGGTGGGAATGGCCCACCGTGGTCGTCTGAACATGCTGGTGAACGTTCTGGGTAAAAAGCCTCAGGACTTGTTCGATGAATTTGCCGGTAAGCATGGCGAATCATGGGGAACCGGTGATGTGAAATACCACCAGGGCTTCTCTGCTGATTTCGCAACACCAGGCGGTGATGTGCATCTGGCCCTTGCCTTTAACCCCTCTCACCTTGAAATCGTTAATCCGGTAGTTGTCGGCTCTGTTCGCGCACGTCAGGACCGCTTGGGTGACAAAGACGGTTCCATGGTACTGCCAATCACTATTCACGGTGACTCAGCAATCGCGGGTCAGGGTGTCGTGGCTGAAACCTTCAACATGTCCCAGTCCCGGGGCTACCGCGTTGGTGGTACGGTACGCATTGTGGTGAACAACCAGATTGGTTTCACGACATCTAATCCGATGGATACCCGTTCAACGCAGTACTGTACTGATATCGCTAAGATGGTGCAGTCGCCGATATTCCACGTCAATGCCGATGATCCTGAAGCCGTTGCTTTTGTGACTCGTCTTGCGCTGGATTACCGCAATGAATTTAAGCGTGATGTGGTGATTGATCTGGTCTGTTACCGCCGTCATGGTCACAACGAAGCGGATGAGCCGAATGCGACTCAGCCACTGATGTACCAAAAGATCAAAAAACACCCAACGCCACGCAAGATTTACGCAGATATTCTGGTTGACGAGAAGAGCATAGACGCTGAAACAGCGACTGTACTTGTCAATGAATACCGTGATGCGCTTGACCGCGGCGAATGCGTGGTCAAAGAGTGGCGTCCGATGAAACTGCACTCAGTGGATTGGG
>NZ_JASJOJ010000058.1:0-25283 GCF_038519165.1 Photobacterium sp. SP02 | reverse complement strand
CACTCCCACAGGGAAAAATTCAGGACGAATTTTTAGGTTGTCGGCGCCGGGAGCGCCTACAACCGGCCCGGACAGCGTCAAAGAACAAAAAGGGCTTTCTGGGCACTCTTTATCCCGATAAAGAGTGTCTGGCGCGCTTCAAACAATGCCAAGTAAGCCACCGAACTCAAGCGCGACATACCTCCGCTTCACCAGAAACCTCAGCCACAACGCCAGGCGGGAAACATGTTCCCGCCTCGTGATTGCACGTTTACCCCAGGGCTTTCACGATTAGAAATGACCAGAACGAACAGTCAAACCCCGAAGTCGAAATCAAAGGTTTGATAAAACGCATTGCCGGTATCGGCAACCAGCCAGAGCAAAACGACGACGTGATGCCCCTTCTTATGGTCAGGCAGTACCATTTGATGATGGGTTTTTGCCGGGAGTTCGTTGTCCCAGTAAGGGGCTTCCGGATAAATATTTTCATAGAAAGGTTTGGCTTCAAGCTGAGACCGGGAAATTGCGAAGTCCGGATTCCAGCCATCTTTGGTGATGAAAGCCACATACCCGCGGGTTTTATGGGCCATGGTATACGCCCACTCGATGTCGATAATTTTATTGGCGGGGACCGGAATCCGGGGCCAGACGGGTTTACCTTCCGCGATCAGTTCCCTGTCGGTGAGATTGAGTCTCTGACGTTCATCCAGACGACCACCACTGCAAATCAAGCCATCCGCAGGTGGCTGGTCGCTGGGGGAGTCGGTGGCTTCATACCGGTCAGGGCCGGCAGCCAGATCGGGGAAGTTCTTGCCGCCTTCCAGTTCGTTGACATGCCACTCCTGCAAACCCCACCAGCCTTGTTCTGCGGCAATGACACCGCGTGAAGGGGGGTTGATCACACGGCCGTGCTTTGGCGTGACGCTACTGACCTTGGGAGATTGATGAATCATAACGGATCGAGCCTCTTGTTGTTTGTATGGTGTCTCTCAGTTATAGATTGGATTGATTGGTATGCATCTGGTTTCTTTTGTTTTTACGGAAGTTTTGAAATCACTCGAAAGTCTGGCGAGTGGCGGATCTCGCCAGTGGCGGGTAAACAGGCACTGTGCTACCGGAGGAAGCACTTCTGCCTGTGTAGCACTTTCTTTCCTTGGCTATTGTTGGCAAATCTATAAAATAGCCCCTTCGTTTGTTGGGCGGAATATCACATTCTGCCCGGTGTCGCCAAATCCGGCGTACTGGCTGCTTTGCCGGACTGGCCGGACTGATGAAGGAAGAGTGCATGATCCGGAAGCTGACAGGCTGTCGTGACGTTTGGGGTGCCTGGATGCGCCGGCTCGGTGTCGGACTGTCTTTCTTCTGCACCTTCGGTGTGATGGCTGCACCAGATAGTCAGGTCATTATTGTCGGCGCGGATCACAACTATCCCCCTTATGAATTCATCAATGAAGACGGTGAGCCGGATGGCTACAACACCGAGCTGACCCTGGCGATTGCCGAACTGATGGGCATCAATATCGAGATCAAAATGGGAGCGTGGGATGAGATCCGCCGTCAGTTTGATCAGGGCGAAATTGATATCGTCCAGGGCATGATCCAGTCCAGCGCCCGGCAGGCGCGATACAGTTTTTCGCCGCCCCACGCCATCGTGCATCAGTCGGTCTTTGCCCGAAAGGGGAGCCCCTTCGTCGCCAGTCTTGAAGATTTGGCGGGTAAATCCGTGATTGTTCAGCGCAGCGGGGCCATGCACGATTATCTGAGCCATCAGCAGCCGGGTGCGAATCTGATCCTGGTGGATTCTCACGCCGACGGGCTGCGCTTGCTGGCCTCCGGTCAGCATGACTACGCGCTGGTGGCGAACCTGCCGGGTCTGTATACCGGCAAGGCGCTGGAGTTGTCGAATATCATTCCGGCAGGAAAACCTTTCGGTGCCCAGCATTACGGTTATGCGGTGCAAAAAGGCCATGAAGATTTACTGGCCCAGTTCAGCGAAGGGCTGGCGATTTTGAAAAATACCGGCCGCCAGCAGGCGATTTACGACAAATGGCTGGGCCCGCTGGAAGCGCCGGGGATCAGCTGGAAGAAACTGGGCATGGCAGCCGCCACCGTTTCCGCCCTTTTGCTGCTGGTGCTGGGGGGAATTATGATCTGGAACCGGGCACTGAGTCGGGAAGTGGCCCGGCAGACCAAAGCGCAGCAGCTCCAGCAGCAGCAACTGATCCAGGCCGATAAAATGACCTCGCTGGGGATTCTGGTCTCTGGCATGGCCCATGAAATCAATAATCCCAGCAGTTTACTGCTGCTGAATTTACCCATTCTCAAAGAGGCGTATCAGGATGCGGAAGACATTCTGGACGCTCATTACCAGCAGTACGGCGATTTCACCTTAGGCGGGCTGGCCTACAGCCGCATGCGGGACGAAATTCCCTCCATGCTGGATGATATGCAGGCGGGCACCCAGCGGATCCGCCGCATTGTCGATGACCTGAGGGATTTTGCCCGCCAGGAACCCAGTGCACTCAATGAAGTGGTGGATCTCAATCAGGTGACGGCGGCGGCGATCCGTTTGGTCGACAGCACTCTATCGGCATCGACCCATCACTTTTCGGTTGAATACGGCGATCCGCTGCCGTGTTTTGAAGGCAACGGCCAGCGTATTGAACAAGTGATCATCAATCTGATCATCAATGCCTGTCAGGCGCTGACGTCACAGCAACAAAGCATCAGGGTGACGACAGGTTTCAACCCGGCTGACAATTTGCTGATCCTGGAAATCTGCGATCAGGGGCAGGGCATCGACCCTGAGCATCTTCCTCATTTGAGTGATCCTTTCTTTACCACCAAGCGTGAGCAGGGCGGGACGGGCTTGGGGCTGTCTATCTCATTCAGCATAGTGAGTGAACATGGCGGCACGTTGAAATATGACTCTAGACTACAACAAGGCACCTGCGTGACGCTTGCGCTGCCGGCCTTGAAAGGGACAACTGTTTAATGAAGACAAATCGCTATCCTGCATTCGGTGTATTGCTGGTGGATGATGAACCGGCCTTTCTGCGCAGCCTGAGTATCGTGCTGGAGCGGCGGGGCGGCATCAACCATATTGTCCAGTGTCAGGACAGCCGCGATGCCATGGCCATTATCGAGCAGGAAAATATCGGCCTGGTGCTGCTGGACCTGACCATGCCGCACCTGTCCGGCGAAGTCTTGCTGCAGCAGATAAAGACAGAATTTCCTGAGGTCGGCGTCATTATTATCAGCGGGCTGAATCAGGTCGAAACGGCGGTCAACTGTATCCGGCTCGGTGCTTACGATTACTTCGTGAAAACCACAGAGGAAAACCGGCTGATCGAAGGTGTGAAACGGGCCATTTTGCTGCAGGAGATGCGCGAAGAGCACAACGCGCTGCGGCGCCGGTTTCTGACCGACACCCTGGAGCGGCCGGAGGCTTTTGGCGATATCATTACCCGTGATAAAGGCATGCGCTCTGTGTTCCAGTATCTCGAATCGGTAGCGCCGAGCAGCCAGCCTGTGATGGTGTGTGGCGAGAGCGGGGTTGGCAAAGAGCTGATCGCCCGCGCGCTGCATACCCTGAGTGAGCGTGCCGGGCCGCTGATCAGCGTGAATGTCGCCGGACTGGACGACAATGTGTTTGCCGACACCTTGTTTGGTCACCACCGCGGCGCGTTTACCGGCGCCGATAAACCCCGCGCCGGTCTGATCGAACAAGCGGCCGGCGGCACCCTTTTTCTCGATGAGATCGGCGATTTGAGCCAGGCCTCTCAGGTCAAGCTGCTGCGTCTGATCCAGGAAGGGGAATACTATCCCCTCGGCAGTGACAGGCCGAAACGTCTCAACGCGCGGATTGTGGTGGCCACGCATCAGAACCTGGTGCAGAAGCAACAAAGCGGCGAATTCCGCAAAGACCTGTATTACCGGTTGAAAACCCATCAGGTGGACATTCCGCCTCTGCGCCAGCGTCGTCAGGATATTCCTTTGCTGCTGGAGCACTTTTTACAGGAAGCGGCCGATGAGCTGGGTAAAACCAAGCCGACCATCCCGAAAGAGCTGCCGGTGCTGCTGGCAAACTATGCCTTTCCCGGCAATATCCGCGAGCTGAGGGCACTGGCGTATGATGCCATGAGTCAGCACCGCTCGCGCATGTTGTCCATGGAGGTGTTTCGCCGGGTGCTGGATCAGGACAATGACGTCAGTGAGATGGCTGCAGGAAACAGCCTGACGATGTTCGATCCGGAGCAGCCTCTGCCGACCCTGCAGGAAATGGGCGATTTGCTGATCCAGGAAGCCATGCGCCGGGCGGAGGGCAATCAGTCTCTGGCGGCGAAGTTTCTGGGGATCTCGCAGCCCGCGCTCAGCAAGCGACTGAAAAAATCTCAGCCGGAATAATCACCGCGCATCAGGCTTTACAGGGCCGGGCTGGCAGAACCCCTATAACCAAAGTAAAGGTTATAACTTTGTAAATAGTAAATAAGATTATGTTTTATAAAGAAAAGGCATGGGTTTTCCACTCGTGCCTATTCCTTTGGTTATACCCCTTCTTGAGTCGGTCTATTTCTCTTATTTTAATTTTTCTTATTAAAAACAATCGCTTGTCTTGTGTTTGGTGTTTGGCATCATGCTTGCATTAATCCTGCTCCTGTATGTATGGGCTCAGCCCATTCTGACGTGTAAACAATGACAGCTAAGCAGAAACGGGGATTCACCCGACTTCTGTCAATTGGATAAGGAAATAACATGGAACAAGCTCACGAGAAGCCAACCCCGAAAGGTATGTGGGGCGGACTCGCCTTATGGAAGAAAATTCTGGTCGGTATGATTCTGGGGGTCATCGCGGGCAGTCTGCTCGGCCCGGATGCAGAAATCCTCAAGCCTATCGGCACTCTGTTTATCAATGCCATTAAAATGCTCATCGTGCCTCTGGTGTTCTGCTCTTTGGTGGTCGGCGTGACCTCCATGCAAGATACCCGCAAGATGGGACGCATTGGCGCCAAAGCCATTGTGATTTACCTCTCGACTACCGCAGTGGCCATCAGTATCGGTCTTGGCCTGTCCAGTATTCTGGCACCGGGTGCCGGTCTGGAGATGACGGCAACAGCGGCGGCGGCCGACGCGAAAGAAGCACCGACCCTGGTTCAGACACTGCTCAGTTTAATTCCGAATAACCCTATCAGTGCACTGGCAACCGGGAACATTCTGCAAATTATCGTCTTCGCCCTGGGCCTGGGTGTGGCGCTGAACCTGTGTGGTGAGAAAGGCAAACCTGCCGTTCAGGTGTTCGAAAGTCTGGCCGAGGCCATGTACAAGCTGACTGAACTGGTGATGAAGCTGGCACCTTACGGTATCTTCGGTCTGATGGCCTGGGTGGCCGGTAAATACGGTCTGGAAATCCTGCTGCCGCTGTTTAAAGTGATTGCAGTGGCTTACATCGGCAGCCTGCTGCACGTGCTGCTGTTCTACCCGGCAGTGATCAAAGTCTTCGGTCGTCTTAACCCTATGCCTTATATCAAAGGTATCGCGACCCCGGCTGCAGTGGCCTTTACCACCACCAGCAGTTCAGGCACCTTGCCTGCCAGCATTAAATGCGCCCGTGAAGAGCTGGGTGTGTCTAAAGGCGTGTCCAGTTTTGTTCTGCCGCTAGGCGCGACCATTAACATGGACGGCACGGCGTTGTATCAGGGTGTGGCGGCGCTGTTTGTCGCGCAGGCCTTTGGTATTAACCTGGAATTTGCCGACTATGTTGCCATCGTGATGACAGCGACGCTGGCTTCCATTGGTACCGCCGGTGTACCGGGTGCCGGCTTGATCATGCTGTCGCTGGTACTGACCACAGTTGGCCTGCCAATGGAAGGTCTGGCGATTGTTGCCGGTATCGACCGAATTCTGGATATGGCGCGCACCACAGTGAATGTCTGTGGCGATCTGATGGTTGCTGTTCTGGTTGGCCGCAGCGAAGACGAGCTGGACACTGAAGTCTATAACCGCAGCACAGAGAAAACGACCCTGACGGCGAGCGAAGATATTGCTTAATCTTCTCTGAGCGCGCAAAGCGAGAAAGGCCAGCCGAACAAGGTTGGCCTTTTTTATACAGGCGGTTTTTTATACAGGTGGCTTTTTATACAGGTAAATAGGTTTTGTGGACAGAAAATGAGGAATATCGCGCAAGAGTTTGTGGGTTACACCGGGTAGGCGGTGCATTTTAAGTGCGATGGATAAAAGACAATATTCAGACCAGGATCATATTCCTGCCCATTGAGCGATCTCGCCAGAGTGCAGGCTAACAGGCTGCTTATACAGGTGTTTATTGGTTTCATGCACAAGCGATGCATAAAGTGCCGGTTATTAAGCATTCCGGGCTGATAAGAATAAATAGCCTTTTTTTGCAATCTCTTCAGCTATGCATTAATTGCATTGTTGCTTACTTTTATGCATTTCCCTTTGTCGCTCAAAACGACGATTGTATGAATCACTTAGCCGCCATAAGAAGCTGAAGATGGCTCGTATAAGCGGCGAAGTGGTATCTCTTTCCTACCCATGAGTTTAAGGTGACCGCTATGCTTGATACTGTCCAGCAAGTACGTATTGAAGAAGATCTGTTAGGCCAGCGCGAAATTCCCGCTTCTGCTTACTACGGCATTCATTCTCTTCGCGCTTACGAGAACTTCAATATTTCTTCAATGCGTATTTCCGACGTGCCAGAGTTTGTTCGCGGCATGGTCTTTACCAAGAAAGCGGCAGCCCGTGCCAATATGGAGCTGGGCAGCATTCCGTCGGAAGTGGGCAAGTACATTATTCAAGCCTGCGATCTGGTGCTGGAAACCGGTAAATGCATGGATCAGTTCATCTCTGATGTGTATCAGGGCGGCGCAGGTACTTCTGTCAACATGAACACCAATGAAGTGATCGCCAATATTGCGCTGGAGCTGAAAGGCCATGCCAAAGGCGAATATCACATCATTAACCCGAACGATCATGTCAACAAGAGCCAGTCGACCAACTGTGCTTACCCGACAGGCTTCCGTGTTGCTGTGTACAACAGCATTATCAAGCTGGTGGGTTCGATTGAGCATCTGCAGGCGGCTTTTGATGCTAAAAGCGCAGAATTCAGCGATGTGCTGAAGATGGGCCGTACCCAGCTGCAGGACGCCGTGCCGATGACAGTCGGACAAGAATTCCACGCCTTCAGTATCTTGCTGAAAGAAGAAATCAAAAACCTGAAGTATTCCGCGGCCTTGCTGCTGGAAGTGAACCTGGGTGCCACCGCGATTGGTACCGGCCTGAACGCCCCGGCTGGTTATCAGGAGCTGGCGGTGAAATATCTGGCAGAAGCGACCGGCCTGGACTGTGTACCGGCAGAAGATCTGATTGAAGCAACGTCTGACTGTGGCGCTTACGTGACTGTGCACGGCGCGCTGAAGCGTCTGGCGGTTAAGATGTCGAAAGTCTGTAACGATTTGCGTCTGCTGTCATCGGGTCCGCGTGCCGGTCTCAATGAAATCAACCTGCCGGAAATGCAGGCGGGTTCGTCCATCATGCCAGCTAAAGTAAACCCTGTGATCCCGGAAGTGGTAAATCAGGTGTGCTTTAAAGTGATCGGCAACGACACCACAGTGACTTTTGCGGCAGAAGCCGGACAGCTGCAGCTGAACGTGATGGAGCCGGTGATCGGCCAGGCCATTTTCGAGTCAATTGAACTGCTGAGCAATGCCTGTATCAATCTGGCGGATAAATGTATCTCAGGCATCAAAGTGAACCGCCAGATCTGTGAAGATTACGTCTTCAACTCTATCGGTATCGTGACTTACCTGAACCCGTATATCGGCCATCACGAAGGCGATATCGTCGGTAAGATTTGTGCTGAAACCGGTCGCAGCGTGAAAGAAGTGGCGATGGAGCGTGGCCTGCTAAGTGAAGAGGAGCTGAACGATATTTTCTCTGCTCAGAACCTGATGCGCCCGACCTATAAAGCCAAGCTGTACAGCTAAAAAAATGTAATAACTGAAAGAATATAAAGAACAATAAATAAAAGGTCTTGAAACCCTACATCCTTTACCTCCCTTGTTTGCAAGGGAGGTTTTTTTATTTCTGGGGGACAGTGATTGTCAGTCCCTGCTCATCAGGCCATCAATCGGGCTGATCTTACTCAGCGCACTCCAGATGGCTTCGCAGGTCGGATGGAGTCTGGAGTGATAACGGTAAATGTACAGATCCAGCGGCACAGGTTCCCGTGCGGTAAGTATCTGCAAACGTCCGGCGGCCAGCTCATCTTTGATGGCATAATCCGGTAACCAGCTGATGCCTTTCCCTTGCATCACCAGGGCCTTGATAAAATCTGTCATTGATGAGGTACAGACAGTATTCTGCGTTAATGTCCGGTTGGCGCGTTGCAGCGCCCGGCCCATATAACTTTCCGGGGTATAGTCCAGCGACGGCACGGCGGCATTGTCTGCGGGATCAAATAAGGGTTTACCGTGCTCATCGACCGCCGACACGCAATACAGGTAAGAGCGCCCCAGATAGACAGAACGGTAAGGCGCCACCTGCAAACTGTCCTCATAAAATGAAAACAGAAAATCGCATTTACCGTCGATCAGCTGTTTTACCGCGTCATCCACTTCATTGGCTACCACTGAAAGCTGAGTGTTTAAGGTCGGGTTAAACAAACAGGCATGCAGCTTAGGCAATACGCTTATCGCCATTGAGTGTGAGGAGCTGATCCGCACGGTATGACGCCCCAGAAATGAGCTGCCAGCCAGACGGTTCACTTCGTCATCCAACTGCTGAAGAATCGACAGCGCGGTTGTTTTAAACTGCTTGCCTTTCAGTGTCAGCTCGATGGGGGTTTTACTGCGATCGATTAAATTCAGCCCAAGTTCGGCCTCAAGGGATTTTATCCGGCGACTGAAAGCCGGCTGCGTCACATTGCGGACAGCGGCAGCATGGGAAAAGTTACGCAGTTCGGCCAGTGTCAGAAAATCCTGTAGCCATTTCGTTTCGATATTTTTCATTATTTAAGTGGCTGTTTTATCGAATAATAATTTGTATTTACGGTTCAAAAGGAGCCGTTGCCGAATAAGATTACCAAATCCATGATAATGCCTGCCATCTTTATCTGAAATCATTTTGGTTATGGCATTGGCTAAGAGGTCGTCATGATTAAAACGGCAGTCATGTTTCTCAATCGTCCTTCGTCAGGATCATGGCACGACCGGCCTGGATAGAATAATGTAGATTATGTGTGGTGTTGCACTTTATGCTGGGAACCAGATGCCAAAAGCGCTATCCAAGAAGATGATTGAATAGAAGGAGATAAACGGATGTTAAAGCCTTTATTGTTAAAGCCCTTAATGTTAACAGTGGCTGCGGTCTTTTCAGTGGCGTCCTTGCCGGTTTTTTCAATGGTAACGGAAGAGGCCAAACGGAGTGATGGTTCGGAGATTACCTATTACCTGACCGGGCGTGACAGCGACCGTTTATTGGTGTTGATTCAGGGTTCAGACTGCAACAGTGTTTTTCATAACAACAATATCAATGACAATTTTAGTCAGGTGATGGCAGGTGCCGACATTCTGACGGTAGAAAAATACGGGATTGATAACGGGCTGAGCTGGAATACCGATCCGCAGCGGACGGACTGTCCTGACACCTATCTGAAACAGGATTCTCCGTTACAACGGGTGGATGATTACCTGACGGTGCTGGATAAACTGGATCAGGATAATCGGTATGCCCAGATTATCTTGCTGGGGGGCAGTGAAGGGGCGTTGGTGGCGAATTTGCTGGCCGCGAAGAGTGACAAAGTGACCGCTGTGGTAGCGCTGAATGGCGGTGGGCGTTTTTTCATTGATGACGTGCTCTACAATATGCAGTCGCAGATGCCAGCGCAGGCTTTCAGCGAAGCGGAAAAAGGGTTCAGACAGTTTTCTGAAGCCGTGATACAGAGTAACGGGATGGACGTTGCTGTCAGTGGGCACGGTTTCAAATGGTGGAAAGCCATGCTGACTGCTGATCAGCAGCAGATACTGCAGGCGGTTGATGTCCCGGTGCTTCTGATTCAGTCGGAAGAGGATACTAATGTGGATCCGCACGCTTTCGAATCTATGGTCAGGGCATTAAAGAAAACCGCCCCCCACATCCAGCCACATACCTATGCTGGCCTTGATCATGCTTTCAATGATGCACAGGGCCAGAGCCAGGTTGAAGGCGTGCTGGCAGATATCAAAACCTGGATTGGTGGCAGGGTGCAATCAGTGAACTAAAGCGCACAGCTTCATGTCTAGCGCTGATAAAGCTGCCAATACGATTAACTGGTTATGGATAAAATCATTGTGCAGGTGTGATTGAAAACGCTATAAACAGCAAACCAGATCAATATCGAAACAGGAAGTTGGGTCCCCGATGAAAGTACATTTTTTAGAAGACAGCTGGCCAGACAGTCACGGTGTGGCAGAGCATCAGGACGTTCCCTCAGTGCTGGATGTGTTGCTCCAGTTGCGCCCGCAGTACGACAGCGCCGCTTTACAGGCGCAGATCACCAAGCAGATGGCGCAGGGCTATCAGGTGGTTTACGTCAAGTCGGGCGAGCAGGTGATGGGTGTGGCTGGGTTTGTGGTGTCAGAAAAGCTGGCCTGGGGCAAAGCCATTTATGTGGATGATCTGGTGACAGCTGAGCAACACCGCAGCAAGGGGGTCGGCGAATGTTTGATTGACTGGTTGAAAGCGTACGCAAAGGCGCAGGGATGTCAGCAACTGCATCTGGACTCGGGCGTGCAGCGCTTTGCGGCGCATAAGTTTTATCTGCGCGAAGGGTTTCATATTGCCAGCCATCATTTTTCGATGACAGAGATAAAGTAAAGCCGAGAACAACGGAAACTTTCGCTTCCGTTGTGTTTTTCTGAAATTACAGGCTTGCCAGAATGGTTTCTGCCTTGCTGACTTCAAATTCTTTCGGCGCTTCGACGTTCAGTTGTGTGACCACACCGTTGTCGATGATCATCGCATAGCGTTGTGAACGCAGGCCGCCGAATGTCGCGGTGTCCATCTCCAGACCCAGCGCTTTGGTGAAGCTGCCGTCACCGTCTGCCAGCATCATAATTTCTGAGGCATTTTGTGCTTCGCCCCAGGCTTGCATCACGAAGGCATCGTTGACTGACACGCAAGCAATGATATCCACGCCTTTGGCTTTCAGTTGATCAGCCAGCACCACATAACCTGGCAGGTGAGATTCCGAGCAAGTTGGCGTGAAGGCGCCGGGAACCGCAAACAACACCACTTTCTTGCCTGCAAACAGTTCTGCTACGTCATGGTTGACCATGCCGTCTTTGGTCAGTTCACCCAGGGTAGCGGCTGGCAGAGTCTGGCCTTGTTGAATCATGGTATTTTCCTTTCGTTTTTGGAGTTCAACTCAGTCTAGTCTCAATTGGTGCTTATAAACACTGAGAAATAATAGGGGTATCAGGGAATAATTTGCAGTCTGATCAGAAATATATGCAAAGATGACAGTCATTTAAGGGCTATCTGTTGAGGGGCTGTATGGCACTTGTTGTGAGGATGCAAACAGCATCTTGATTTGAAGGAGCCTGGGGAGATGAATATTTGTATGCGATGTTAAGCGCTGATTTTCATTGCCGGTAAACAGAGATGAAACAGCCAGAAAAGGGGCTTCTTTTCTGGCTGTCGGAGAACTGATTTAGTCAGCTTTTTTCACCCGGATTTTGCTCTTGGCAAGCAGTGTCTGGTTCAGGCTGGCTATTGCTGCTTTGGCTTGGTCCTGATCCGGCATTTCGACGAAAGCGAAGCCTTTGGAATGGCCGGTTTCCTGATCTAACACCAAAGTGCACTCTGTGACTTTGCCGTGTTCAGAAAACACTTTACGGATGTCTTGCTCAGTGGTTGAACGAGAAAGGTTACGAACTAAAAGTTTCATGATGGGTCGTTTTATTTGAAATGACCGCAGCATTCTCTCAGCTTACCGACCAGAGTGAAAGTAATACTTTGGCGCTGAGGCATTGTCTCCATGCCGGATGGCGAAATATTCTGTATACTCTTCCCCGTTACCAACACTGCTACCGAAGAAAAGCTTATGACCCGCGAACAACCGAATAACCCCCTGCACGGTCTTACCCTGGAAAAAATCTTAACCCAATTGGTTGATCATTATGGGTGGACGATTCTGGCGTGCGAAATCGATATTAACTGTTTTAAAAATGACCCTTCCATTAAATCGTCACTGAAGTTTTTACGCAAAACGGACTGGGCGAGAGCAAAAGTGGAAAAGTTATATATTTCAACGTTCAGCTGATTTCAACGTCAGGGAGGCATTATGCCTCCCTGATGGTTTCTGTTACCTGCTCATCACTGCTGCCAGGATTTCAGCAGTTCAGCGTATTTGATGGTCACGCCTTTGGGCTTCTCGTTAGCCAGCTTGGCTTTCGGTGCGCCGGGTTGGGCCAGCCAGTAGGCGGCATCTCTTGGCTTATTGAGTTTAGGGCCACATTCCCCCTGCACATTGGCACGTTCCAAACGTTCCAGCACCCGATCCTGTGCGGTTGCCAGCCCGTCCAGTGCCTGCTGCGGGGTTTTCTCGCCATTCGCTGCTTCGGCTATGTACTGCCACCAGAGCTGAGCCAGCTTCGGATAGTCAGGCACATTGGTGCCGGTTGGCGTCCACTGAACCCGTGCCGGGCTGCGGTAGAATTCAACCAGACCGCCAAGCTTAGGCGCCGCTTCTGTCATGATGTCAGTGTTGATGTCTGACTCACGAATCGGGGTCAGGCCGACCAGGGTTTTCTTCAGCGACACGGTTTTAGCTACAGTGAACTGGGCATATAACCAGGCGGCTTTGCGGCGCTCGGGATCGGTAGCTTTCATCAGCGTCCATGAACCGGCATCCTGATAGCCCAGTTTCATCCCTTCTTCCCAGTAGGGGCCTTTGGGCGATGGGGCCATACGCCATTTAGGCGTGCCATCCGGATTGACCACTTCCAGCCCGGGTTTGGTCATATCGGCCGTGAAAGCGGTGTACCAGAAAATTTGCTGCGCGATATTGCCTTGTGCGGGAACCGGGCCTGCTTCAGAGAAGGTCATGCCCTGGGCTTCAGCGGGCGCGTACTTGTTCAGCCATTCGACATACTTGGTGGTGGCATAGACAGCTGCCGGGCCATTGGTTGCACCGCCCCGCTCGACGCTGGAGCCAACCGGACGACAGCCTTCCACCCGAATGCCCCATTCGTCGACGGGTTTACCGTTCGGCAACCCTTTATCCCCTGCGCCCGCCATGGAGAACCAGGCATCGGTGAAGCGCCAGCCAAGCGACGGATCTTTTTTACCGTAATCCATGTGGCCGTAAACGCGTTTGCCGTCGATTTCTTTCACATGCTCGGTAAAAAACTCAGCAATGTCTTCGTAGGCCGACCAGTTGACCGGCACGCCTAAATCGTAACCATAGATCTCTTTGAACTGTTTCTGCAGATCTTCGCGTTCAAACCAGTCGGCCCGAAACCAGTACAGGTTGGCAAATTGCTGATCGGGCAGCTGATAGACCTTGCCGTCCGGCCCTGTGGTAAAGCTCAGGCCGATAAAATCGTCCAGATCCAGCGTGGGCAGGGTAACGTCTTTCCCTTCCCCTGTGATGTAATCGCTGATCGGAATGACCTTGCCGTAGCGAAAGTGGGTACCAATCAGATCGGAATCATTGATATAGGCGTCGTAGATACTGCGGTTCGACTGCATTTCGGTCTGCAGTTTTTCCACCACATCCCCTTCCTGAATCAAATCATGGGTCACCTTGATGCCGGTGATTTCCTCAAAGGCTTTTGCCAGCACTTTTGATTCATACTCGTGGGTGGTGATGGTTTCAGAAACCACTTTGATTTCCATGCCACGGAAGGGTTTGGCAGCTTCAGTAAACCAGGCCATTTCTTTCATCTGATCGTCTTTGCTGAGCGACGACTGCGCAAACTCATCGTCAATCCATTTCTTCGCCGCATCGCTGTATTGATCAGCCAGTGCAGCCGGCGAAAGCAATAAGCTGATGATCAGCCCCAATGTAGTCGGTTTAGGTACAAAGCGTGTGCGGTTCATGCGTGAACTCCTTAGTTTTGTATTATCCCCAACGCAGCAAAATGGCCAGCCAGAACACAGATAGCGTAAACGGTATCCAGATGGACAGGTCAGTGATGCCAAGGAAGAGCAGGTGGATATAGGCACTGCTGAGCAGGCCGATAAACAGTCGATCTCCCCGGGTTGTGCTGATCGGCAAAAAGCCTTTGCGTTCAACACAAGGTTTGAGGATCTCGAAGACGGTCATCGTCAGCAAGATGCTGGCGATCGCAATAAAGAACAGTGCACTGGGCAGGGTCCAGGCCATCCAATTCATGGGTCTCTCCTTTCCGGTCTCATGCTAAACACGGCCAAGGGCAAAGCCTTTGGCGACATGGTTGCGAACAAACCAAATCACCAGCAATCCGGGAATGATCGTGAGTACACCAGCTGCGGCAAGCACGCCCCAGTCAATGCCGGAGGCACTGACAGTCCGGGTCATGGTGGCAACGATCGGCTTGGCATTGACGGAGGTCAGGGTGCGGGCAAGCAGCAGTTCGACCCAGCTGAACATGAAACAGAAGAAGGCGGTGACCCCAATCCCCGAGCGGATCATCGGCAGAAATATGCGGACGAAAAAGCGCGGAAAGCTGTAGCCGTCAATATAAGCAGTTTCGTCGATTTCTTTCGGCACGCCCGACATGAAGCCTTCCAGAATCCACACCGCCAGTGGCACGTTGAACAGGCAGTGCGCCAGTGCAACGGCAATGTGGGTGTCGAACAGCCCGACAGAGGAATAAAGCTGAAAGAAAGGCAACAGGAACACCGCCGGCGGCGACATACGGTTGGTGAGCAGCCAGAAGAACATGTGCTTGTCGCCAATAAAGCGGTAACGCGAAAAGGCATAGGCAGCAGGCAGGGCGACCAGCAGAGAAATCACGGTATTCATTGAAACGTAAGTCAGCGAATTGATATAGCCGCTGTACCAGGAGGGATCGGTAAAGATCACTTTGTAATTGGCCAGGGTAAATTCAGTGGGCCAGAAGGTCAGTCCGCCGAGAATCTCTTCATTGGTTTTGAATGACATCATCAGCAGCCAGTAAATCGGCAGCAGCAAAAACAGGATGTACAGCAGCAAAATGAGCGTTTTACGCTTATGCATGATTATTTCTCCTTATCCATGACTGTCATTGAGGTGTAGAACAGCCAGCACACCAGCAGGATGATCAGGAAATAGATAATGGAGAACGCCGCGGCAGGGCCGATATCAAACTGTCCTACTGCCATTTTGGTCAGGGTTTGCGACAGAAAAGTGGTGGCGTTACCTGGGCCGCCGCCGGTCAGTACAAAAGGCTCGGTGTAAATCATGAAGCTGTCCATAAAGCGCAGCAGCACACCGATCAGCAGCACATTTTTCAGCTTGGGCAATTGTATATAGCGGAATACGGCCCAGTTGGAGGCCCGGTCTATTTTGGCGGCCTGATAATAGACATCGGGAATAGCGCGTAAACCGGAATAGCACAGTAGCGCGACCAGTGAAGTCCAGTGCCAGACGTCCATCACCAGTACAGTGACCCAGGCATCGACCGGGTTGGATGCATAGTTGTAGTCAACCCCGATACTGCTCAAAAACCAGCCGAGCAGGCCGATGTCGGCCCGGCCAAATATTTGCCAGATGGTGCCGACCACGTTCCAGGGGATCAGCAGCGGGATTGCGAGCACGATCAGTACCAGTGATGCTTTGATCCCTTTGCTCGGCATAGTGAGCGCGACGAGAATGCCGAGCGGAATTTCGATCAGCAGCACGCAGGCCGAATAGATAAACTGACGCAGCAGTGAATCATGCAGGCGTGAGTCATTGAGAATTTCTTTGTACCATTCACTGCCAACGAAATAGGCGGTGTTCTGATCGAAAATATCCTGTATCGAATAATTCACCACTGTCATTAAGGGAATGATGGCGGAAAAGGCCACCAGCAGAAAAACGGGTAATACCAGCCACCATGCTTTGTTATTGTCGGTTTTATGCTGCATTGTCGCCGCCTCCCAGCTCGTCTTTACCACCGTTTTCACTGTCTTCGCCGACCAGATACTCATCGATATACAGCTTCAGCCACCGGCTGGGAAAATTGATCCAGCCTTGGTGCGCCGGTACTGGCGAGCCTTCGGCAAGCCGGATTTTGACCGGGGTATCTGCCAGCATGACGGTGACGATTTTGTAGGTGCCCAGATCTTCGGTATGGGTGACAGTAACGGCGAAACCGGCCTCTTTTTGTGTGTCCCGCAATTGAACAAACTCAGGGCGTATCCCGACTTTGATATTCTCTGACTGGGTGTGAGACAGGGCGAGTTGCTGGCTGGCGCTCAGGGCAATCGGTAATCCGTTGAAAGCGACTTCTGTGGGCTCTTTGCTTCTTGTTACCGGCAGTAAATTCATGCCAGGGCTGCCGATAAAGTAGCCGACAAAGGTATGGTTAGGCTGCTCAAACAGTTCGCGTGGCGTGCCAAACTGGACAATGGCGCCGTCGTACATCACGGCAATTTTGTCGGCAAAGGTGGCCGCTTCCAGCTGGTCGTGGGTGACATAGACCATAGTGATATTGAACTGTTCATGGATTTGCTTGAGTTTTCGCCTCAGCTTCCATTTCAGGTGCGGATCTATCACGGTCAGCGGCTCGTCGAACAAAATGGCCGAGACATCATCACGGACCAGGCCTCGTCCCATCGACACTTTCTGCTTTTCATCGGCATTGAGGTTGCGGGCTTTTTTGTCGAGCACCGGCGTCAGTTCCAGAATCTCGGCAATTTCCTGCACTTTACTGCGGATTTTTGCTGCCGGTGTTTTCATGTTACGCAGCGGGAAGGCCAGGTTGTCAAACACTGTCATGGTGTCGTAAATGACAGGGAACTGGAAAACCTGGGCAATGTTGCGATCCTGCGGCTCCAGGCCGTTCATCGTCTGACCATTAAATTTTACCGCACCCTCCGAGGGGGTCAGCAGGCCGGAAATGATATTGAGCATGGTGCTTTTCCCGCACCCGGACGGGCCAAGCAAGGCAAAGGCGCCGCCGTCTTCCCAGACATGGTTCATCCGGCGAATGGCGTAATCCGCATCGCTGGCAGGGTGCGCCGAGTAACTGTGCGCTAATGATTCCAGACGAATTTCTGCCATTATTGTTTCTCCCAACCTGAACGGGCGGCCTGTATCAGCTGCCGTTCTTTTGAGAACACATAAAGCTTGTGGGTTGGCACATAAATATTGATACGGCTGTCGACCGCGTATTCATGCACGCCGGGAAGGTGCAGCACCATGGACAACTCCCGGTTGGACACATGGAGAAAAGTTTCACTGCCGCTGATTTCGGCCAGCTCGACATCCACCGCCAGCTCAAGATCGTCATCGTTGTTCGGCACTAAGGTCAGGTGATTCGGCCGGATGCCGAAGACATAGTGATCGGGCGGCAGGTCGTTTAAGTCATCGTTCAGGGCAAAATGAACGTGTTCGGAAAAAGACACATTGTCCGCGCTGATTTGCCCTTTGATCAGGTTGATCGGCGGTTCGCCGAACAGCTCAGCGCAGGTCACACTGGCCGGATTGTGGTAGACCTCAGAGGTCGGCCCCGACTGAATGATTTCTCCTTCATGCATGAGTACTACATTGCCCCCCAGAGCGAGGGCTTCATTGGGTTCAGTGGTGGCATACACCGCGATGGTATTGCGGGAGGCAAACAGCTCCCTCATTTCCTGCCTTAATTCTTCGCGCAATTTGTAATCAAGATTGACCAGAGGCTCGTCGAACAAAATGATGTCGGCATCTTTGACCAGCGCACGGGCCATGGCGGTACGCTGTTGCTGACCGCCGGATAATTCAAGCGGGTAACGTTTAAGGAAATCTTCAATATGCAGCATTTTGGCGGTCTGCATCACACGCGCATCAATCTGTGCTTTGGGCAGCTTTTCCAGTTGCAGCGGGGAGGCGATGTTTTCGTAAACCGTGAGATTGGGGTAGTTAATGAATTGCTGGTACACCATGGAAATATTGCGCTCGCGGACGGGAATGCCCGTTACATCCCGGCCATTGAAAGAAATGTTGCCAGAGGTGGGTTTATCCAAACCCGCAATCAGCCGCATCAGGGAGGTTTTTCCAGCCAGCGTGCGGCCCAGCAATACGTTAAAAGAGCCAGGTTCAAGTTCGAGGCTGGTATCTTTTATCCAATCGAGCCCGTCTACCGTGCGGGTGATCTTGTCCAAAATGAGCGACATGTCTGTTCTGGCTCCCTGTGTGTTACTCACCAGTACTACGCTAAAAATGTGCCACATTTTTTTAACATCTTGGTGTGTTAGCTATCCTTATGATTAACATGATATTTTGTCTTTATTGCTTTGTTTGTGATTCGTTAACAACATGTTGGATATGTTGATTGTTAACATTGTGTGAACAATAGTTAACGTTCAGGAATGTGTGTGTTTGGGCTGGCTGCGGCCAAATAGCCATGAGAGCGGGAAGCAAAGGTCGGACATGGATAACAGATTGCAAAGCGATGATCGCCTTGTCTGCGAATCCTGGCAGCGTTGCCGGGATTACGGATTGGACAGTCATCAGGCCCCTGAATTAACCATTGCCACTCCCTTGCACTGGCAGCAGAAACGACAGCTGGCAGAGGTGATGGTAGCTGTCACCCGCGAGAAGGTGTTACCCGGTTTTCAGAGCATGCTCGCCAACAGCAGCAGTTTAGTCATCCTCACGGATCATCAGGGGTATTTGCTGGAGCGATGGGGGAATCCGTCTTTCATGCAGCAAATGGCACCGGCATTATTTGAACCCGGGGCCTGCTGGCAGGAAAAAGTGATAGGTACCAATGCGATTGGCACAGCCTTGCACACGCAGCAGATTACCGACATCCGCCGCGATGAGCATTTCCTGCTGCAAAACCGTTTTATGAACGCCTCGGCATCGCCCATTGTGGATCCCCATCGTCAGACTGTGGGAGTGCTTAACGTCTCCAGCGATGCTTACCTGCCGACGACCCAGGTACACGGCATGGTGAAAGTCATGTCCCAGGCGATTGAAAATCAGCTGATTCTTGCCGCTTATGGCCAGCATTTCTGGCAATTCGTCTTCAACACCAGCCCTGATAATCTGGGCAGCCAGTGGGCCGGACTGCTGGTGTTTGATTTTCAGGGACAAATTGTGTCAGCCAATCGCCGGGCTGATTTGTTGTTAGGGAAGCCATTGGCGGGCATCACCATAGACATGGTGGCCGGTATGTCCCTGCAGGCGCTGATGGCAACACAGCAGGACGCTACGCTGACATTCAGCGGACTGACGTCTTTTCCGCTGTTTGCCCGGATAAACGCCCCGGCTGAACCGTCTGTGATTGCGCCAACTGAAATTACCTTTCCCCGAGACGCCGCTTTGGAAACACCACAGTGTGAGCCCTCACTGACGGATTTGGATACGGGCGATAAACAGATGGCGAAAGCCGTTCATCAGGCGATGCGTGTGCTTAACCGTGATATTCCCTTATTGATACACGGCGAAACCGGCGTGGGAAAAGAGCGTTTTGTGCGCGCTTTTCATGCCTCTTCGCATCGGGCTGCGTTTGAGATGGTGGCCGTCAACTGTGCCGCGATTCCTTCCGAGCTGGTGGAGTCCGAGTTGTTTGGCTACGTCAAGGGTGCCTTTACCGGTGCCAACCCCAAAGGCAGCATGGGCCTGATCCGTGGTGCCGATAAAGGCACGCTGTTTCTGGATGAGATTGGTGATATGCCACTTGCCACTCAGGCCAGGCTGCTGCGGGTGCTGCAGGAAAAGCGAGTGACACCTTTAGGCAGCAGTGAAAGCTATCCGGTGGATTTTCAGCTGGTCTGCGCCACCCATCAGTCACTGCGTGATGAGATCAAAAACAAACTGTTTCGTGAAGACTTGTATTACCGGATCAACGGCCTGACTGTGGCTCTGCCTGCCCTGCGTGACAGACAGGATATGGCGCAGGTTGTAGTGTCTGTGCTTGATGAAGTCTGTGACGGTGATCGCCATGTCACTGTCAGTGACGAGGTCATGCAGCTGTTCGACTCACACAACTGGCCCGGCAATATTCGCCAGTTACACAATGTGCTGCGGGTCGCTACTGTGCTGGCGGCAGGCAAGAACATTGAGCCCCAGCATTTGCCGGATGATTTCTTCTGGGATCTCAAAGGGGTCGCCCGCATCGCCGACGACATTGATGACGAACTGCTGGAAGAGGACTGGCAAACCGCGTTGCCGAAAGTGTACCTGGCACTGGGCCGCAATGTGAGTAAAACCGCGGAAGCCATGAGCGTGAGCCGCAATACTGTCTATAAACGCTTGAAGCAACTGGGCTTGTGGCATGATGGCTGATCAGCATCAGCCCTGTAATTGCAGTATGATTGTGGCTGTCAGTTTTTGAACAGGGTAAATAACATGTACATCGGCGCGGTATCCAAGCGGACAGGGTTGTCAGTCAAGGCCATCAGATTGTATGAAGACATGGGCCTGATTCGCGTTCCGCTTCGTCAGGGTAACTACAGGGTATATACAGAGACGGACGTCGAGGTGCTCCAGCTTATCAAAGAGGCCAAGCAACTTGGCGTGACCCTGAACCGGCTGAAAGGCGTGATACGCTACCGGGATGGTGACGTGGACTGGGATCGTATCCATTGTTTCTTGCTTGATGTCAGGCAGCAACTGATCGCAGAGCACGCATTGCTTGAACAGAAAATAACACGCGTGGACTTATGTCTCCAATCTATGGATAGCTGCCCGCAGACAGCTTGACTCTGCCCTATAGGGGAGGCCTTACACTCATGATGATTCTGGATAACAAGGAACTATCATGAGCAAAAACATTCTTTTACTGAATGCCAATCCCAAAGCGGAAAGCTTTGCCAAGTGCCTCGCGGATGCGTATGACATTGAAGCGCGAGAGCACAGTAGCGTGCGTCGTCTGAACCTGTCGGAAATGCACTTCAACCCCAGTCTTGACTCGGGTTACGATGCGGTTCAGCCGTTAGAGCCCTGCCTTCAGCATTTCCAGGAATCCCTGCGGTGGGCCGAACATATCGTGATCGTGTCACCTGTGTGGTGGGGCGGGCTACCCGCTAAATTTAAAGGCTTAATTGACCGAACTTTGTTGCCGGGATTTGCTTTTCAATTTGAAGGTGATAGCCCGGAGCCGGTGCAGTTGCTGACAGGAAAAACGGCCAGGATCATCCTGACCATGGATGCTCCGCAGGACTTTCTGACGGTACAGGCAGCCCCGGTTCTGGCACAGCTGGATCAGTTTACGCTGCAGTTCAGTGGCGTCAGCGCAGCAGACACCAGCTTGTTCGGCTCGGTGATACTGTCATCGGAAGCAGAGCGTGCCGAGTGGGTTGCGACAGCGAAAAGGTTGGGTTCGCAAGGCGTGTAACCGCGGTGTTGAGGTAAAGTGGGCGGGCATTTGCTGCCCGCCATGTTGGTGATGTTGCAAGCCGCTGTCTGAAAAAGCAAGTTGCGGGTACTCAGGGCGCGATGAAAGCTTCATTAGCGAATGCGCGGTGTAATAAAACGATAAAATCACTGGTATCAGAGAAATATGTTGAATTAATCTTGGAAATTGCGATACCCGGTGTCCAGGAATTCATGACAGCGGCAGCCTGAAAACAGAGCAAGTTGGTTTCCGTGATATCTTGCTCTTGCTGTGGTATCTGCATTGCGTCCAGCTGACGCTGCACTATCTGCATTGTGGTTCCATACAGCTTTGCACCCTTGGGCCAAATCACAGTTTCACCGTCCCAAAAGGCGAGATTCCAGATACTCGCTTCAGTGAGCCGGCCCTGGCTATCCGTGAATATGGCGTCATTGAATCCTTTGTTAACCGCTTGACGCATCAAATGGGTTTTTGCAATTTCACCGACATGCTTAATGGAAGGCAGCATTCGTTCATGAGCAAAGGTTTTCATGGTTAAAGGGCCTTCGGGACCGTCACTGGCTGCAGACTGGCGAATCAGTATGTTTAACCTTGAGTCATCCTCACGGGGAGTAAACTCTCCGCTGTCAGAATATACATAAACCATCAGAGATGTATTGTTCTCTCCGGACCGTAAGACGTCGCGAATCTGATTAAGAATGGCACCTTCACTTAACGATTTTCCAAATACATAGTGTGAGGCTTGTTGCAGGCGTTCAAGGTGCAGGTCGAGTCCCCGAATTTTTCCGTTGCGCACTTGCATGGCAGTAAAGTGGGCATGACCTGCAAACGTCAGCGCTGACAATTGAGATCCGGTAGCCAGCTGCCCATTGATGACGGCTGTATCTTGAGTTGGCATGAGTCTCCTTGCCTCCATAAGCGTGAATTTATTGATTGAAAGAAGCTGAATGCTGGGAAGAATATTGATTTATTGCGTCGGGAAAGAGAAACAAGTATTACTTGAACCTGCATTTGATAATTTTTGAAGATGAATGATCAGTAAAGTTATACCGGGAACCAGAGCCCTGCGGATATTTGTTGCAGCGGGAAAGCATTTAAATTTCTCAGCAGCGGCAAAAGAAATCAGCCTCACACCTGCGGCGGTGAGTTATCAGATAAAGGAAATGGAAGAGCAACTGGGTTTTTCTTTATTTAAAAGAAACAGCCGTTCCATTCAATTGACTCCTGAGGGGAGTATATTGTTTACCGCTGTTTCTGAATCTCTCGATAATATGGAACAGGCACTCGGCTATGCCAGAAGGATTAACAAGCCTAGCTCGCATCTAACTTTGTCAGTCGGCGCCAGATTTGCCACATACTGGCTATTACCTAAACTTGGAGAATTTAAACAACTGAGGCCAGATTTATCGATAGCGTTAGACATCACGGATGACGTCAGAGATTTTGATCGCGATGGTATTGATATGGCCATTCGGTTCGGTAATGGCCGCTATCCTGATTGTGTGGCAAATAAGCTGTTTGAAACGTCAGTCGCACCTGTCTGTAGTGCCGAATTTTTAGTACATCATCAGGACATAAATAAACCAGAAGATCTTCTCAGTTTGCCGCTAAGTTATGTTAATTGTTCGGTAAACGGGCAAACCTGGCCTGACTGGAAAATGTGGATGAGCCAGGCAGATATCAATGGATTTGATAATAGCCAGAGTATTGCGTTCTCTGATCTCAACCATGTGATCCAAGCGGTTCAGGATAATGTCACTGTGGGCTTGGTTGAACCTATACTTGTAGCAAACCAGTTATCGCAAGGGTCATTCGTGCAACTGTTTGATCTGACAATGAAACTACCCGATGAGTTTGCGTATTACTTTGTTTATCCGAGCAGAAGTGAGAAAGAAAAAGCAGTGGCAGATTTCCTCAGTTGGTTATTTACTGTCATTGAGAGTCATCACGAAAACATCAGGTCTCTGCAGCGTGAGTCCATTGTGGTAAAAAATTCCTGTTAAACTCAGTAGATAAATTACCTGAATGCCAAGGAGGCACAATGCAGCAGCGACAGGACAGAATCGGCTTTGCGGTGCTGGGAGTGTGTATTTTACTCGGGCTGGCTCTGCTGGGCTATTTGCTTGGTCATGCTGCACTGAGCTATAAACAGCTTGATCGCAGTGTGACGGTCAAAGGGTTATCGGAAAGAGAATATCCGGCCGATATCGTGATATGGCCGATTCAGTACAATGTCGCGAGTAATGATTTAACCGAGCTGTATCAGATGCTGGATGGTCAGACATCGCAGATCCGATCTTACCTGCGCGGCAATGGCATAGGCGCTGATGAGATTTCTGTCTCCACACCGGCGATCACGGATAAATCCGCCCAGCAATATGGCAGTGATGTGCAGGCGCAGTACCGCTATACCGCGATGCAGACCGTCACTGTGTACTCCACCCATATTGATGCGGTACGTAATGTGATGGGTTCGCTCTCTGAGTTGGGTAAACAAGGTATCGTTTTCACTGGCGATGCCTATCAGACCCAGACCGAATACATTTTTACCCGCCTGAACGCCATTAAACCTGAGATGATCGAAGAAGCCACTCGCAATGCCCGTGAAGTGGCGCAGAAATTTGCTTCAGATTCCGACAGCACGCTGGGAAAAATCCGTAAAGCCTCGCAGGGCCAGTTTTCAATCAGTGCGCGCGATAAAAATAATCCTCATATTAAAAAAATCAGAGTGGTCTCGACGGTCGAGTACTATCTGTCTGATTAAGTTATTTGATACAAGGAGGAAAGATGAAAACAGCATTAGTCACCGGCGGTAGTCAGGGAATCGGACTCGAAACGGTATTGCGTTTGGTGGCTGCAGATTATCAGGTCATTACCTGTTCCAGACGGGCATCTGTCTGGCAGCGGCAGGTTGCACAGTATCCGCAACTCAGTTCCGTGGACTACCATACGGTGGATATTGGCGATGACTCGCAGCTGAATCGCTTGTTTGCACATATTCAAGAGACATACGGCAAGCTGGATCTGGCTGTGAATAATGCGTCGCCTGAACTGGCTTCTCGCGGTCAATTTGCTGAAGTTGCCCCATCAGCACTGCGCGATACATTGAAGCAGGATTTCTGGGCTCAGGCCGTGTGTCTGCAACTGGAGCTTCAACTCATGCAATCCGGGGCTGCGATTGTAAACCTCAGCTCTGTGAATGGATTGCGTCCAACCCCCAACGCTGCGATGTACAGTGCTGCGAAACATGCCATTGAAGGATTAACCCGTTCGGTTGCACTGGAGGCGATTCAGCAGGGAATTCGCATCAATGCTGTTGCGCCCGGTGTCACCTGGACACCCCGTTGGAAGGCCCGAGAAACAGCCGCACCCGGCACCCGGACAGAGGTCTCCGCTGTTGTACCACTCAAACGCTATGCTGAATCTGCTGAGGTGGTTGAGGCCATCCTGTTTCTTCTGTCCGACAAAGCCAGCTATATCGTGGGGCACACGCTGGTCGTAGATGGTGGATTGAGTTTGAGCTGAAGGGAATCTGATTGTTGTCGTTTTTAATGCCAAAGTAATCAGCAAATTTTTTTGCTGATTACTGATCTGATCCACTAACTCTGGACACTTAGCTAAGCACTGTTCTTCAATTCAAAATTCTCAGGGCTGAGATAGCCAAGCGAACTATGCCTTCTGGTTTTGTTGTAATCAACTTCAATGTATTCAAAAACGGTCTGACGCATGGTTTCCCTGTCCATGATTGGCTCGTACTGGATGGCTTCAACCTTCAGCGAATGGAAAAAGCTTTCCGCACAGGCGTTGTCCCAG
>NZ_JASJOJ010000057.1:0-25842 GCF_038519165.1 Photobacterium sp. SP02 | reverse complement strand
GTTTTTCTAACCGCTTACACTGCCTAGCGCTTAAGTTTGCTGCTCTGCCGTGTCAGTGAGGCGGCATTATAGAGAGTTCGATCACGTTGGCAATAGCTAAGTTGAAATAATTTTGTCATTTTCGCTCAAGCGACCAAGATTCACACAACCCTCCATGATTTTGGTGGTATAAACACCGGAGAAGTTCCGAGACTCAGTAATCCTGCTCCAGATAATAGAGGTAACCAGATGCAAAACTCACTCCGGTCATATAAAGGAATCACTCCCACAATAGGCGAAGAAGTCTATATCGACCCATCCGCCGTACTGGTAGGGGATATTCACTTGGCCGACCACAGCAGCATTTGGCCACTCGTTGCAGCACGTGGAGATGTGAACCACATCCGAATCGGTGAGCGGACCAATATCCAGGACGGGACTGTCTTGCACGTCACCCGAAAAAGCAACAGCAATCCTGATGGCCATCCTCTTATTATTGGCGATGATGTGACAATTGGCCACAAAGCTATGCTCCATGGCTGCAGGGTGGGTAACCGGGTCCTGGTAGGGATGGGCGCCATTCTTCTTGATGGGGCAGTGATCGAAGATAATGTGATTATCGGGGCAGGGACTTTAGTGCCGCCAGGCAAGGTATTGCAAAGCGGTTATTTGTATGTCGGCAGCCCCGCCAAACAGGCGAGGCCATTAACCGATGCTGAATTAGCATTTCTTCCGCAGTCAGCCGATAACTATGTCCGACTAAAAGACGAGTACCTGGAAGAGAACAAGATCAGCCAATCATGATTTCGCCGTCTTGATTGAAGTTTTCTTCGTCAATCGAAGACTCGGCGAGCTCTTCAAGATCAAAACGGTACTCGGCAAAGGCGGCTAAAATGGCCGCCTCATCGGTCAGTGCCATCTCGGCTTTCTTTTCCAACCAGTCCAGCCTGACCCAGCAACGGATTAACGCTCCGGCTTGCTGGGCCGGAAAGCATACCGCCTGGCGCTCACTGTCCCAGCTCTGCAAGTCGGCAAATAAAATATCTTGGTTCATGGAATTCTCTACTTTGCCTGTAAAGTACGACGCAACTCGCGCAGTACCTGTTCGGTACCGGGCCGCATGCCGCGCCACAGCATAAAACTCTCAGCAGCCTGACCCACCAGCATACCCAGGCCATCAAGCACCTGACGGGCGCCTAATGTCTCTGCCCACTGATTAAATGTGGTTTGCTCCTGACCATAAACCATGTCGTAGCACACCACTTCAGGATGAATAAGGGAAGCAGGAATGCCCGGCAGCGACTGGCTCAGGCTGGCAGAGGTCGAATTGATGATCACATCGAAATACGGCGCATCAGCCAGATCATCCAATGCCATACCCGCAACCTCGCCATAAGCGGCAAACACGGCAGCCAGCTCTTCTGCTTTGGTAAAGGTTCGATTGGTAATCACCAGATTGGCAGGGGCCTGCGCCAGCAAAGGCAGAATGACGCCGCGCGCCGCACCTCCCGCTCCGATGAGAAGAATGCGCTTCCCCTGAATTGCAACCTGATTTCGCAGTAAATCCTGCACCAGACCTTCACCATCCGTGTTATCCCCGAGAATACCGCCATCATCGAGTTTCTTCAGCGTATTCACGGCGCCGGCCAATTGCGCCCGTTCAGTCAGTTGGGTGGCATAGGTAAAAGCCTGCTCTTTAAAAGGCACGGTAATATTACAACCACGCCCTCCGGCAGAGAAAAACTGATCCGCGGCAGCCCGAAAACCCGCCACTGGCGCTAACTGGGCCTCATACACCATGTCTTGTGCTGTTTGACGCGCAAACAGGGTATGAATCAACGGTGACTTGCTCTGCGCAATCGGATTACCGAATACGACATATTTATCCTTGGCCTGATTCATGGCTGCTGTGTCTTCCTTATCACTTAATCACTCACTTCATATTCACCGGCGCCGGACTACCAGTCCCGGGGGGTCAGGTAATCGCACAAGCGGGCTTCCTGTGAATCCGGCTCTGGCTGGAAGCAATACTCCCACCGTGCCAGAGGAGGCATAGACATCAAAATAGACTCAGTGCGACCACCACTTTGCAGGCCGAATAAGGTACCGCGGTCATAGACCAGGTTAAATTCGACATAACGGCCACGGCGATAAAGCTGGAATTGACGTTCACGCTCACCGTAAGGGGTAGGGCAGCGTTTGTCTACTATAGGCAGATAAGCATCCAGAAAACCCAAGCCCACTGACTGCATATACGCAAAGGACTTTTCAAATCCCCACTGATTGAGATCATCAAAGAATAAGCCGCCGACGCCCCGGGTTTCCTGACGATGCGGCAAAAAGAAGTATTGATCACACCAGGCTTTATGCTCGGCATAAACAGTGTCGCCGAAGGGCGCACAAATGTCTTTGGCCACCTGATGCCAGTGGCGGCAGTCTTCATCAAACGGATAAAAGGGAGTGAGGTCAAAGCCGCCGCCAAACCACCAGACCGGATCTTCGCCCTCTTTTTCGGCAATGAAGAAGCGGACATTGGCATGCGATGTCGGGATATAGGGATTCTTGGGATGGATCACCAGAGAGACTCCCATCGCCTCAAAGCGGCGTCCTGCCAGTTCAGGCCGGTGAGCCGTTGCCGAAGCCGGCATCTGGGCGCCATAAACATGGGAGAAATTGACACCGCCCTGCTCAAAGACTGCGCCATCACGCAACACCCGGCTGCGGCCGCCACCACCTTCTTCTCTTTCCCAGCTGTCTTCGACAAAGCTGGCCTGGCCATCCTGCGCTTCCAGTGCCCGGCAGATGGTATCTTGCAGCTCCAGTAAGAACGCCTTCACGGCGTGTTTGTTGACGTCTTGCATGCGTAAGTTATCCCTGTCGAAAAATGTGCCCTGTGGCAGCATCGCGAATTTCAGACGGATTGTCACGGCCGCCCGTTTCACCGTGCAGGATGGTACTCAGGTGATCACCCAATTGGGATACCACCTCATCCACTGTCCGGCATGGCGGTTCGCCAGTCAGGTTCGCACTGGTTGAGGTCAGCGGCTTACCAAACTCACGGCACAGCTGCTGCACCAGCGGATGGTCGGTCACCCGAACCGCAATCGTGGTGAATTGTCCGGTCAAAAAAGCGGGTACCTGGGGTTTGGTGGGCATGACCCAGGTCACCGGGCCCGGCCAGGTGGCCATAATACGGGTTTTCTGCTCATCGGTGAGCTGGCTGTCATCGATATACGGCGCCAGCTGAGCATAATCGGCCGCGATTAAAATCAAGCCTTTCTCAACCGGTCGTTGCTTCAGCGCCAACAGCCTGGCAACCGCCTCCGGATTATCGGGATCGCAGCCCACCCCAAAGACGGCTTCTGTCGGGTAGGCAATCACTTCACCTTGCTGTAACGCGGTGACCACTTGGCTTAAATTATCCACACTGTCCTCAATGGCTTGATACCGCACCAGACCCGCTGGCGACGGCTGTTATTCTCTGGGTCGTTATTTTAACTCAATCTCAGCGAACTGCATCAATTACGCCCCAGACCGCGACGCAAACGTTTTCCTTAAGGAAAAATCTCCGTATAATGCGCGGCAAACCCTCTTGCCTGATTAACATAACCCTAAGGAGTTCGGGATGAAAGTCGGTATTATCATGGGCTCAAAATCTGACTGGCCAACCATGCAACATGCAGCTGAGATGCTGGATCGCTTCAATATTGCCTACGAAACCAGAGTCGTTTCCGCGCACCGGACTCCGCACCTGTTGGCCGAATACGCCGAAACCGCCCATCAGCGCGGCATTTCAGTGATCATCGCAGGGGCAGGCGGTGCCGCCCACCTACCGGGCATGACCGCCGCTTTCACCAGCCTGCCGGTGCTTGGCGTACCTGTGCAGTCACGGGCGCTGAAAGGCATGGACTCGCTGCTGTCGATTGTTCAGATGCCAAAAGGTGTGGCGGTAGGAACGCTGGCCATTGGCGAAGCGGGCGCGGCCAATGCCGGTTTACTGGCAGCACAAATCATAGGCACTCAGGATGCCGGCGTGATGGCAGCAATTGATGCCTTCCGCAAAGAGCAGACTGACACAGTGCTGAGCCAACCAGATCCGTCTGAGGACGCGTGATAATGAAAAAGGTTCTGGTTTTAGGTGCCGGGCAACTGGCCCGCATGATGTCACTGGCTGGTGCCCCGTTAAATATTGATGTGATCGCCTACGACGTAAACAGCGAGAACATAGTGCACCCGCTGACGCAAACCGTGCTCGGCCACGGACTGGATAGCGCGATTGCCCGGTGCGACGTCATCACCGCAGAGTTCGAGCATATCCCGCACAATATCCTGGATATCTGCGAGAAAAGCGGAAAGTTCCTGCCGGCGACAGCGGCGATCAAAGCCGGCGGTGATCGACGCATTGAGAAAGCCTTGCTCGATGCCGCCGGCGTAAAAAATGCCCGATATACTGTGATTCAAAGCCGCGACGACTTAAACACTGCCATTGCACATGTCGGCGTGCCTATGGTGCTGAAAAGTGCCCTGGGCGGCTACGACGGCAAAGGCCAGTGGCGGCTGAAAGATTCCGCCGATGCTGATCTTATCTGGCCGGAAATGGCACAATGCATCGCCTCCACCCCCACTCAGGCGATTGTGGCTGAAGAATTCGTGCCTTTTGATCGCGAAGTCTCTCTGGTCGGAGTGCGTGGCAAAAACGGTGACATCGCTGTCTATCCGTTGGCGGAAAATGTGCACACCGATGGCGTGCTGAGCCTGTCTACCGCAATCCATTGCCCTGAGCTGCAGCAACAAGCCAAAGAGATGTTCACCGCTGTGGCGGACAGCCTGGATTATGTCGGCGTACTGGCGCTGGAGTTCTTTGATGTGCAAGGCCAGCTGCTGGTGAATGAAATTGCCCCCCGGGTGCACAATTCAGGACACTGGACCCAGCAGGGTGCGGAAACCTGTCAGTTCGAAAACCATTTACGGGCAGTGTGCGGCTTGCCACTGGGCAGCACGGATTTGATTCGTCACACAGCTATGATCAATATTCTGGGGGAAGACACCCTGCCTGAGACCCTGCTGGCCATGGCGGGCTGCCATATTCACTGGTACGGCAAGGAAAAACGCGCGGGGCGCAAGATGGGGCATATCAATGTCTGCGCCGACAACAACAGCCAGCTGGAATCGCGCCTTGCTTCGCTGGCAGAGATCTTAAACCCTCACACTTTCCCGGCCCTGCAGCAATACCGACACTAAACCTTGGTACGCAGGCGACATGAGCCGTCTGCGTCCTTCCTTTTGTCATTTACACTAAGTGAATACTGAAGTCCGCTCAGGACGACTGGATATGCTGACACTTACGGTTAGCACACTGGTGCTTATCGCCGCTGGCGAGCTTTTTTTGCACCAGCAACGGATAGCCACAGGCCTCACATTCTCCGGCAACGGGCGGCGCATTGACGGCAAATTTACACTTGGGATAGCCATCGCAGCCATAAAACGCCTTGCCGTAACGGCTGTTACGCTTCACCAGATGGCCAGTGCCGCATTCAGGACATCGCCAGGCACTCTCCTGAGGTTGTGCAGGCGGCGTATTTTGCGTTTCTATATGGTGACACTCTGGGTAATTGCTGCAGCCAATGAACATACCGTAGCGTCCCTGGCGCAGGACCAGCTCATGCTGGCACTCAGGGCAAGGCACGCCCAGCTCTTTGACTATGTGGCCATCATTCTGATGCAGCGGTTTGATGTAATCGCAGGCCGGGTAGGCGCTGCAACCTAAAAAGGGACCGTGTTTTCCGTGGCGCATTAACAGAGCCGCCCCGCATTGAGGGCAGGGCGTCTCTTGGTGAACCTGGTGGGAAAACAGCTCAGGGTTAATTTTACTGGCCATACCTCAGGCCTTCGCTTCTGTTATGTCACAATTAATGAAGATAGCCGTCCTCTGCACCATAAAGCAGCTCTTCCATCTGGCTGTAGGCGCTTTCATTGCCTGGCGCATTAAACAGCACCATCAGGATAATCCACTTCAGATCATCGAGTATAAATTCTGTCGTTTCCAGTTCCATGACTCTGTCTATCACCATCTCCCGAGTGTCAGCGCTCAGTACATGGATTTGTTCCAGATAAGTCAGAAAACCACGGCAAGTGACGTCCAGACGATTCATCTCATCCTGTGTATAAACACGGATCGAGGTTACCGCACTGGTGTTCATATAAGGGGTGTGGTCGGTATCTTGCAGCGCTGCAAGTTTCTCTAGCCAGTTCAGAGCCTTATAAATATCTTCTTGGTGAAATCCTGCGCGTAGCAATTCTTCGGACAGTTCGTCCTGATCTACCATTAATTCAGCGTCACTGTGAATATAGGTTTCAAACAGGTACATGAGTATATCCATCATGACTAGCCCCTCCTCGATCTGATATAGCCACCGGGCACTGAAGTGATAACCCCTTGCAATTCTAACTCCAGCAATTGCGTCATTACTTCATGGACAGGTTGATCACAACGTTCAGCAACCACATCTACGGGTGTTGCTTCATTGCCTACGTTAGCCAACACCGCATTAAATGGCAATTGCTCATTTTCAGGATGTGGCAGCGATACGCTCATTTGACTACTTTTTGCGCAGTGGGTGAGTGCGCCAACCTCCTCAAAGATATCGACCGAGCTTTCCACCAGTTTAGCACCGGATTTAATCAGCGCGTTACAGCCTTTGCTGCCTGGTGCATAAATAGAGCCGGGGAGGGCAAACACATCGCGATCTTGCTCCAGCGCATAGCGTGCCGTGATAAGCGAGCCGCTCTTCAGTGCGGCCTCCACCACGAGAACGCCGACGGACAGTCCGCTGATGATACGGTTGCGGCGAGGAAAATGCTGCGGCCTGGGGGGTTCTGACGGCCAGAACTCAGAGACCAGGGCTCCCTGCTCCGCAATCAGACCTGCCAGCTCCCGATGAGCGGCAGGGTAGATGCGCCCCAGGCCAGAGCCCAGCACAGCCACAGTCGCGCCGCCATTTTTCAGCGCGCTGTCATGGGCATGGCCATCGACCCCCAGCGCCAGGCCACTGGTCACCACATAATCCGCAGCCACCATAGCCGCGGCAAACTCCCGTGCCGCCTCACGGCCGTCAAGACTGGCATGCCGGCTGCCGACAATTGCCAGTTGCGGCTCACTGAGCCAATGTGGCTGTCCGCGAATGAAAAGGACAGGCGGCGGTGAGCTGATTTCCTTAAGCAGGCGAGGGTAAGCCGGGTCACTTAAAACCAGCAGCTGCTGGTTATCCTGTTCACACCAGCGCAGGGCTTCGTGCAAGCGCTTGCTGTCCGGCCGGCGCAACAGGGTGATTTGCGGCCCTTTGAGCCCCATCGCCATCAGATGCGGTTCGGGCATTTTGCGAATCTCAGCCACTGTGGCCTGCTCCAGCAATTGCTGGATTCGCTGTCCGCCCAGGCCGGGCACTGCCGCCAGTGCCAGCCAGTCTTCCCTGTCACTCATGCTCGCGTTCGCGCTCAATGCGTGTAGCTATATCGCCGATTTTGATCGGTCCCTGACTGCTAATGACCTGGGCGAGACTGAATTGGTCAAGGGTATCGCCGATTTCCACATCCGCCACCAGCCGCTGTCCCAGCAATTGATGTTCAATCCGCCAGCGCTGACCGGGCTCCAGGCCATGCTCCGCGCCGTGATCCAGCACCAGCCAGTCCTGCATATAATGATGGTCCTGCAAACCTCCCAGCACTCTGACAGCCTCCGGGGGGACATCGGACTGCCCGGCTGAATGGGGAGCCGTGGGTCTGAGCAGGCGATCACCCGGGCGGATTTCCTGCATCCCTGCGGTAACGGCCAGCCGGCTGCCCTGATCATCATTGGTCACTACTGTGACGCTGGCCACCGGCAGCATACCCCACACATCGGCGGCGGAATGATAGGACGGCTCAGTCGTGCTGAATGCCCGTGTCGGGCGGTAAATATGCCAGGTACTGCCATTCTCGAGCACTTCTTTGACCAGGAGTTCATCGTCGTGGGTCAGGTATTGACGCCCGTTCATCACAGGTATCACTCTCGGGGCTAATCCCAGTTGCTCGGCGGTTACTAAACGCCCCGGTAACCCGAACCCGGCAACGGCCGGCGTTAACGCCGACAGCCACAGTACACTCAGCCATACACACATACGCATCGTCAATCATCCCTCTCGATACACTCATACGGCAGCCTGTCAGGCAAAGACGCCTGTGACTATTTGATGATTGGATCTTTGCGGCAGAATTCTCGCTTTCAGATTCGGGTTTCATCATGCCGGTAATGGTACTGACGGCCGGTATCACAGCCGGCAGTCCGGCAGACAAAGGCGTCGAAAGCTGTTCTTTGATGATGAAAATGACTAGAATTAGAGCAAATAAGCTATTGTCCTTTTTTATACGTCACTATTTACGGGAATCTATGTCTGTTTTAAACGTGTTAACTTTCCCTGATGATCGCCTGCGGACTGTCGCCAAGCCAGTCGAAGCGGTCACGCCTGAAATCCAGAAAATCGTCGATGACATGCTGGACACTATGTATGACGAAGATGGTATCGGCCTGGCGGCCACACAGGTTGATATTCATCAGCGAATCGTTGTCATTGATATCTCGGAAGAACGCAACCAGCCGATGGTGCTGATCAACCCGGAAATCCTGGAAAAACGCGGCGAAGACGGCATCGAAGAAGGTTGCCTGTCTGTGCCTGGCGCCCGGGCACTGGTCCCCCGCGCTGCGGAAGTCACAGTGCGCGCCCTGGACCGTGACGGCAAGGAATACACTTTTGAAGCCGACGATCTGCTGGCCATCTGTGTACAGCACGAATTGGACCATCTGGCCGGTAAGCTCTTCGTTGATTACCTGTCACCTCTCAAGCGCCAGCGTATCCAGAAAAAGCTGGAAAAAATGAAGCGCTACCAAGAGCAAGTCTAAGAAGCCGAGGTTATCTTGAGCCAACCCTTACGTATCGTATTTGCTGGTACGCCTGATTTCGCCGCCCGTCATCTGGCGGCGTTATTATCTTCACAGCACGAGGTTATCGCCGTTTACACCCGTCAGGATCAGCCTGCCGGCCGCGGCAAAAAACTCACCGCCAGCCCGGTTAAACATCTGGCGCTGGAGCAGAATATCCCGGTTTACCAGCCGAAAACCCTGCGCGATGAAACCGCCCAGCAAGAACTGGCCGCCCTGAATGCCGACCTCATGGTGGTGGTGGCCTATGGCCTGATCCTGCCCAAAGTGGTCCTGGATACCCCGCGTCTGGGCTGTATTAATGTCCATGGCTCCATTCTGCCGCGCTGGCGGGGCGCCGCACCGATCCAGCGCTCTATCTGGGCCGGGGATGCCGAAACCGGCGTGACCATCATGCAGATGGATGAAGGTCTCGATACCGGCGACATGCTGAAAATCGCCTCACTGCCGATCGCCGCGAAAGATACCAGTGCCAGCCTGTACGACAAACTGGCCGGGCTGGGACCGGACACCCTGCTGAGCTGCCTGGACGATATCGCCGCAGGCCGCGCCGTGGCGGAAAAACAAAATGACGAGCGTGCCAATTACGCAGAAAAACTCAGCAAAGAAGAAGCGAAAATCGACTGGACCATGGACGCCGAAGCGATTGAGCGCTGTGTTCGCGCCTTCAATCCATGGCCGATGAGCTTTTTTACCGTGGCGGAGCAAAACGTCAAAGTCTGGCTGGCCGAGGTGGAAGCCGATAACCAGGGCCAGGCGCCCGGCACCATTTTGTCAGCCGACAAACAGGGCATAGTGGTTGCCACCGCAAAAGGCGCGTTGCGTCTGGTACAACTGCAGCCGCCGGGCAAAAAAGCCATGGCCGCGCAGGATCTGCTGAACTCACGCCGCGAGTGGTTTACCCCGGGTGCCGTGCTGTAAACCGCCGTGCCCCTGCAAACGTTTTTTAGCCAGTGAACGGCAGATTTGCTGTTGCGCTGGCTTTTTCATTCGCCGCTCACGCGGCAACCATGGCAGTCAGTAAACTGCCATAAGCTCATCTAGTCAGGAATTCAATCATGAATGTAAGAGCTGCTGCGGCCGAGGTGATCTATCAGGTGGTGGATCAGGGCCAATCGCTTGCTACTGCTCTGCCGGCCGCGCAACAGGGTATCAAACCCCGTGACCACGCCCTGCTGCAGGAAATCTGCTACGGCGTGCTGCGCTGGCTGCCGCGCCTGGAATCTGTCACTCAATCCTTGATGGACAAGCCGCTGAAAGGCAAACAACGTGTGTTTCATCATTTGATCCTGGTCGGTCTGTATCAGCTCGGGTATATGCGCATACCGGCGCATGCTGCCGTGGCCGAGACAGTCGATGCTACCAAGACACTGAAAAAGCCCCAGCTGCGTGGCCTGATCAACGCGATTTTGCGTAATTATCAGCGTCAGCAAGAAGAGCTGGATCAGCAGGCAATGAGCCATGATGCCGGTAAGTACGGCCATCCCGGCTGGTTACTCAAGCTGCTGCGCGAGCACTACCCGACGCAACTGGACGCCGTGACCGCCGCCAACAACACCAAAGCCCCGATGTGGCTGCGGGTCAATCGCCGTCACCACAGCCGGGATCAGTACCTGACCCTGCTGGACGGCACAGACATCAGGGCGACTGTGCATCCGCAGGCCGGCGATGCGCTGAAACTGGAGCGCGCCTGCGATGTTCAGCTGCTGCCGGGCTTTGCCGATGGCTGGGTCTCGGTGCAGGATGCCGCCGCACAGCTGGCGGTCGATTACCTCAAGCCGCAGGCCGGTGAGCTGATCCTGGATTGCTGCGCCGCACCGGGCGGCAAAACCGCCCATATTCTGGAGCGCGAGCCGGGCGCCAGTGTCGTCGCCATCGACTGTGATGAGCAGCGCCTGCTGAGAATCAAAGACAATCTGCAGCGCTTGCAACTGGACGCAGAAGTCTTGTGCGCCGATGCCCGTTACCCGCAGCAATGGTGGCAGGGCAGAGCCTTTGACCGGATTTTGCTCGACGCACCGTGTTCGGCAACCGGGGTGATCCGCCGCCATCCGGATATCAAATGGCTGCGCCGCGCCGACGATATTGCGGCACTGGCTACCCTGCAGGCAGAAATTCTGGATGCCATGTGGCAACAGCTGAAGCCGGGCGGCACTTTGGTGTACGCAACCTGCTCCATCCTGCCGCAGGAAAACCGCGAGCAAGTGAAAGCCTTCCTGGCGCGCACGCCAGATGCTGTGCTGGCCGAAGGGGCAGACAACGGCACCGCTGACGCGCCGGGGCGCCAGATTCTGCCGGGTGAAGAAGACATGGACGGCTTTTATTACGCGGTACTGGAGAAACGCCTGACGGCCTGATCCCGTGGTGAGAGAAGTATCCGCGCATAGCGCAAAGCAAGGTTAAGTCTTTGTGCAAACGGGTTGAAATTGCTGCTTCTCTCGCCAACTCAGTGTACCCTAACGACAAACAGCAAGGATCTGAGAACACTCATCAGGCATCAGCTATGAAAATTATCATTCTTGGCGCAGGCCAGGTCGGCGGCACGCTGGCAGAAAACCTGGTTGGCGAGAACAATGACATCACTATTGTCGACTCCAACCCTGAACGCTTGCGCGAACTGCAAGACAAATACGATTTGCGGGTTGTGCAGGGGTATGCCAGCCATCCCCGCACTCTCAGGGATGCCGGTGCGCAGGACGCAGACATGCTGGTCGCCGTCACCAATTCTGACGAAACCAACATGATTGCCTGTCAGATCGCCTTTTCTCTGTTCAATACCCCGAACCGGGTGGCCCGTATCCGTTCCCCGGAATACCTCAAAGAAAAACATCAGCTGTTCCATACTGACGCAGTGCCGGTCGATCACCTGATTGCGCCGGAAGAGTTGGTGACAGGCTATATCGAACGCCTGATTGCCTACCCGGGGGCGCTGCAGGTGGTGGGCTTTGCCGACAACAAAGTCGGGCTGGTGGCAGTCAAAGCCTATTACGGCGGCCCGCTGGTCGGTAATGCACTGTCCGCACTGCGTGAGCACATGCCGCACGTCGATACCCGTGTCGCGGCAATTTTCCGCCAGGGCCGGCCTATCCGTCCGCAGGGAACCACCATTATCGAAGCCGATGATGAAGTGTTTTTCGTCGCCGCCAGCAACCATATCCGTTCAGTCATGAGTGAGCTGCAGCGACTGGAAAAACCCTACAAGCGGCTGATGATAGTCGGGGGCGGTAACATAGGTGCCGGTCTGGCCAAAAGGCTGGAAAACAGCTACAGCGTCAAGCTGATTGAGCACAACCCGCAGCGCGCGGAAAGCTTATCGGAAATGCTGACCAACACCATAGTCTTCTGTGGTGATGCCTCTGATCAGGAACTGCTGAGCGAAGAGCATATCGAGCAGATCGACGTCTTCATCGCCGTCACCAACGATGACGAAGCCAATATCATGTCGGCCATGCTGGCCAAACGCATGGGTGCCAAGAAGGTGATGGTGCTTATCCAGCGCGGCGCTTACGTCGATCTGGTGCAGGGCGGCACCATCGATATTGCGATTTCGCCGCAACAGGCCACAATCTCCGCCTTACTGACCCATGTGCGTAAAGCCGATATCGTCAACGTGTCCTCGCTGCGGCGCGGCGCGGCAGAAGCGATTGAAGCCATCGCGCACGGCGATGCCAGCACCTCCAAAGTGGTTGGCAAAGCCATAGGGGATATCAAACTGCCGCCGGGCACCACCATTGGCGCCATAGTGCGCGGCGAAGAAGTGCTGATTGCCCACGACCGTACCGTGATTGAGCAGGACGACCATGTGGTCATGTTCCTGGTCGACAAGAAGTACATCCCGGATGTAGAACGTCTGTTCCAGCCCAGTCCTTTCTTCCTCTGAGCAGCTATGGTTAATCTTCGTCCGATCATCTTTGTCATAGGGCTGGTCTTATCCAAGATCGCCCTGTTTATGTACCTGCCCACCATACTGGCATTTCTGACCGGGACGGGCGGCTTCATTGATTTTGCTACCGCGGTCATCATTACCCATATCGTGGCGTTTGCCTGCCTGACATTCGGTAAGGTGAAAGATTTCAAGCTCGGGGTCAGGGACATGTTCCTGCTGACCACACTGGTCTGGACTGTCGCCAGCGCCTTTGCCGCGCTGCCCTTTATGCTGATTAACCACATCAGTTTTACCGACGCCTATTTCGAAACCATGTCAGGCATCACCACCACAGGATCAACGGTACTGAGCGGGCTCGATGACATGGCCCCCAGCATTCTGTTGTGGCGCTCCACCCTGCAATGGCTGGGCGGGATCGGCTTTATCGTGATGGGGGTAGCGATTCTGCCGATGCTCAACGTTGGCGGGATGCGCCTGTTCCAGACCGAATCCTCAGACTGGTCGGAAAAAAGCTCCCCGCGCACCAAGAACGTGGCCACCAACATAGTGACCGTCTATCTCAGCCTGACAGGGATGTGCATTCTCGGTTTCATGGCAGCAGGCATGAACACCTTCGATGCGGTCAACCATGCTTTCACCACCTTATCCACCGGCGGTTATTCCACCTCAGACGGCTCGATGAACCACTTCTCACCGGCCGCGCACTGGGTCGCCATTGTGTTTATGTTTGCCGGCGGGCTGCCGTTTCTGCTCTTTGTGCAGGTACTGCGCAAAAGGCAGCCGGCATCATTACTGCGGGATGCACAGGTCCGGGGGTATGCTGTAACTGTACTGATAGTCAGCCTGATGGTTGCGCTCTGGCTGTGCTGGCAGGATGGCTATGACTTCAGTCATGCCATTCGGGTCGCCATGTTCAATATCGTTTCCGTGGTCACCACCACAGGCTTCGGGCTGGAAGATTTTACCGCCTGGGGCGCGTTTCCGACCGTGGTATTTGCCTTCATGATGCTGGTCGGCGGCTGCTCAGGATCGACGGCCGGCGGCTTCAAGGTGTTCCGTTTTCAGGTTGCCATCGCCTTGCTGCGCAAACAGCTGATGCAGCTGATCCACCCGTCCGGGGTGTTTATTCAGCGATATAATCAAAGACCGGTCACGGATGCGATTGTCCGCTCTGTGGTGGCCTTCGCCCTGACTTTCATCATGACCATCATCATCATTGCCGCATTGCTGGCGATGCTGGGGCTCGATCCCATCACCAGCATCAGCGGCTCGGTGACAGCCGTGGCCAATGTGGGGCCGGGCATGGGCACTATTATTGGCCCGACAGGGAATTTCGCCTCCCTGCCGGATGCCGCCAAATGGATCCTCAGCCTCGGCATGCTGATGGGCCGCCTGGAGATCCTGACCGTACTGGTACTGGCATTCCCGGCTTTCTGGAAAAACTGACCCGTTGCACATTGCCGGGTCTAACCCGGCAGCCCGGCCGTTGGTGTCACGTACCAGTAAATAGCCAGAAAATGGCAGACCGTTCCGCCCAGCACAAACAGGTGCCAGATGGCGTGATTGTAGGGAATCCGCTGATTGACGTAGAACACCACGCCAAGGGAATACACCACACCGCCCACGGCCAGCCAGATCAGTCCGGCCGCCGACATCGCCATCGCCAGCGGATACACGGCCACCAGAGACAACCATCCCATCGCCAGATAGATCACCAAAGACAAACGCTTGAAGTGGTAGATAAACACCACTTTGAACATGATCCCCAGCAAGGCTACCGTCCAGATCACGGCCATCAGCGTCACCGCCAGCGGCGTCCGCAGGGTAATCATCAGGAAAGGGGTATACGTACCGGCTATCAGCAGATAGATCGCGCAGTGATCCAAGGTTTTCAGAACGCGCTTTGCCCGCTCAAACGGAATGGCGTGATACAGGGTAGAAGCGAGATACAACAAAATGATGCTGGCGCCATAAATGCTCAGGCTGGCCACACTGAGCGCATCGGCATTCACTTCCACTGCCCGCATCAGCAGCATCACCAGAGCGACTATGCCGAAAATCATCCCGGCGCCGTGGCTGAGGCTGTTGGCGGTTTCCTCGGCTGCTGAGTACGTCTCTTTGTGTTGTTCGACCATCAATGCTATCCGTTTTCTTCTGTACTTCCCAGCAGTATGGCACAGTTTAGCTTACACTTGTAAGCTGAAATTTATGACACCGCAGTGACAGCACAGTTAGCTGTCTTCATGGTGCGTTACTCAGAGATCGTCGACCTGATCCAAATACCTCATCACCCGCTCTCCGGCTTCTGACGGGGACAGATCCAACGGCAAACACAACTGGCGTTTAAGCTCGCTGCTGCCGAGCAGGCCGGACAACAAACCGCCCACCCCGCGCTGCCGGCGATCAATCGAGAACCACAGCTTCAGGCAGTCATCGTCACGCTGAGTGATCAGCTCCAGTTCACGCCAACGACCATGAAAAGGGCCGGACACAGGCACAAACTCAAACACCTGCACAAAGGGCAGCTCAAAACCGCGCACCGCTTCACATTCCACCTGCAATATACGCAGTCCCGCTTGCTCAAGGGCAGTAAACACGTCGTCAAGCAAAGGATCCGGCCGCACGGTCAGGGAGTCTTTGTCTTTGGGATCCAAGGCCGACGGCACATCAAGGTGCGTTTCCAGCCACACACCTGAATAGCCGATAGTGATTGGGGTGTTGAGCGGCAATTCAAACCGGCAGTCAAACTGGCGCTCTTCACCGGCCGCCAGGGTAAAGGCCTGCGGCAAATGCCACTGGGCCAGGGTGTGCGTGCGGGTGACTTTTTCCATCCGCCGCTCGCTGTCACCGCAGCTGACAGCCTGCTCATCCTCAAAGCTGCAGCACAGATACAAATGCACATTATCCACCGCCTGCGCGACTTTTCCGCCTTTGACCTCAATACGAACGGGCAGAGCCTGACCCGGGATCAGCACTTCGGTTTCCAATACTGTATCGACTCTGGCGCCGCCCAAACCCAGGCTGGCCAGTGTTTTGTGAAAAAGCGACATCATGGCTCCTTGTCCGCATCCATCCATTGTGAGTATGAAACCAGTTTATATAGCCAATTTGGGTTCAGCAAGGCATGCGCTGAAACTGACAGCGTTTGGGTTCTGACATCACCGTCTGGTATAATCCACACTAAAAGTAAGCTTAACAAAGGAGCCGGACCATGGCTGAGCACCGCATTACCGAACTGCTGGCACTTCTCAAGCCTTACTGGCAGCAGTACCCGGATTTAAGCCTGAGCGGGGTCATGGCACAGCTGGCAAACGAAGCCGGATTTCAGGGGCCACTGATCGATGTGAGCGATGATATGCTGATTTATCAGCTGAAAATGCGACAGGAAAAGCAAGAGGCCATGATTCCTGGCCTGGCGAAAGACTGCGAGCCAGATTTCAAAACCGCCCTGCTCAAAGCCAGAGGGATCATCAAATAACCCCAAAAACCTTAAGCGCATTTTTTGAGCGAGGTAGAATATTCAACCAGTTAGATAAGGTATAATCCGAGCTTATTACTATCAGGGCCAACAGCACCTGAATTTATGATTGCCCAGGCGATGCACCCGGGCACATCTGCCAGCGTACAGACTGGCTATGCCCAAGGAATGCAATGCCATGAACCAAGAGAGAATCAAAATTAAGGACGTCACTCCCAAAGAGTACAATCCTAAGACCCATAAAGGCGGCGACGACCGCTTCAACCCGAGTAACCGTATTTATGTACGGGCCATGAAAGGGGTCTATCAGCAGCTGCGCCAGCGTATGGGGTGGTTAATGATGGGCCTGTTCCTGATACTGCCGTGGATCACCTACAATGGCAGGCAAGCGATTTTGCTTGATATCGGCCGCCAGCAGTTCAACATTTTCGGTACCACTTTCTGGCCTCAGGATCTGATGTTACTGGCCAGCCTGCTGATGGTCGCGGCCTTTGCGCTGTTTTTTGTCACCACCTTTCTTGGCCGGGTCTGGTGCGGTTATATGTGCCCGCAAACGGTCTGGACCTTCATCTACATCTGGTTTGAAGAAAAGCTGGAAGGGCCGGCCAACAAGCGCCGCACCCAGGACAACAAGGCACTGACCTCCGATCTTGTCGTGCGCAAAACCCTCAAGCACATAGCCTGGCTGGTGGTCGCCCTGATCAGCGGCCTGACCTTCGTCGGCTATTTTCTGCCTATCCGTGAATTAGTTCCCGGCTTCTTCACCTTCAGTGCCAGCTTCCTGGCCGTGTTCTGGGTGCTGTTCTTCACCTTCTGTACCTATGGTAACGCCGGCTGGATGCGCTCTATCGTCTGTATTCACATGTGTCCGTATGCCAGATTCCAGTCCGCCATGTTCGACAAAGACACCTATATCGTCGGCTATGATGCCGCCCGGGGCGAAAAACGCGGCCCGCGCTCGCGCAAAACCGATCATAAAGCGCAGGGGCTGGGCGACTGTATCGACTGTAACCTCTGCGTCCAGGTTTGCCCGACCGGGATCGATATCCGGGATGGCCTGCAGTATGAGTGCATTAACTGCGGTGCCTGTGTGGATGCCTGTAACCAGACGATGGACAAAATGGGCTATCCGCGCGATCTGATCACTTACACCACAGAGCACAAGCTGGAAGGCAAGAAAACCCATATCATGCGACCAAAACTGATCGGCTACGGCGCTGTGATGCTGGCGATGTTCGGCCTGATGGCCTACCTGGTGGTTTCAGTACAGCCTATGGGACTGGATGTGATCCGCGACCGTAACCAACTGTTCCGTATCAATACCGAAGGGCTGGTCGAGAATACCTACACCCTGAAAATTCTCAATAAAACCCAGCAGGATGCCACTTATCAGCTGCAGGTTGAAGGTCTGGACAATGCCCAGTGGTATGGCCCTCAGCAGGTTAATGTCAATGCCGGTGAAGTGTTTACCCTACCGATCAGTCTGGGCGTTGACCCATATGAGCTTGAACGGCCGATTGTCGATATCCGGTTTATCATGGAACATCAGGGCAGCGAGGAAACGAGTCGTCTGGTGACCGACAGCCGCTTTATCGGCGAGTTACGCTAACCATCTCACGCCAATCAGTAAATAAAGGGCCGATTACGGCCCTTTTTCATTATGCTGTATACTGATGCGACATTTATAACCATGGCTGTAACACTATGACAGCACTTGATGATTTCAGCTTTGCTGATCTGACACCGGACTTACTGCTCAATGCGCTGGAGAGCACGGGCATTTATGCCTCATCGGGACTGTTGCCCCTCAACAGTTATGAAAACCGGGTCTACCAGTTCAGCAGTGATGACGGCCGCCGCTACGTCGCCAAATTCTACCGTCCGCAGCGATGGAGTGATGCCCAGATCCAGGAAGAACATGACTTCGCCGCCGAACTGGCTGCGCAGGAGATTCCGCTGGCAGCGCCTCTGGTCATGAACGGCCAAACCCTGCACCACTATGAACACCACCGTTTCGCGCTGTTCCCCAGCGTCGGCGGCCGCCAGTTTGAAGTCGATAATGTTGACCAGCTTGAGCAGGTCGGCCGCTTCCTGGGCCGCATCCACAAAGTCGGTCAGCGCACACTGTTCAGCCACAGGCCCACGCTGGGGCTAGAGGAATATCTGGTTCAGCCCCGACTCGTCCTGGAGCAGTCCGGGTTTATCCCGATGCATCTGGAATCGGCTTTTTTCGGCGATCTGGACCGCCTGATCGCCTTACTGAGCGAGCGCTGGCACAGCGACTGGCAGTCGCAACGTATTCACGGCGACTGCCATCCGGGCAACATACTGTGGCGCGACGGCCCACTGTTTGTCGATTTGGACGATGCCCGAAACGGGCCGGCGGTGCAGGATCTATGGATGCTGCTCAACGGCAGCCGCCAGGATCAGCTGATGCAGCTGGATACCCTGCTGGAAGCGTATGGCGAATTTGCCGATTTTGATCCGCGTGAATTGCAACTTATTGAACCATTACGCGGTCTTAGATTAGTGCATTACATGGCATGGCTAGCAAAACGCTGGCAGGATCCGGCTTTCCCGCGTGCATTCCCCTGGTTTGCTGATGCAAAATACTGGGAAGGTCAGGTACTGGCCATCAAAGAACAACTGGCTGCCCTTGAAGAGCCGCCACTGCAGCTGATGCCGCAATGGTAATCAGTCTGACTTGAATCCGAACAGCCGTACCTGTAAAAGGTATTGTATTGATTTTTCAGGGAGAACCCTTACATGTTGAAAACACTTTTTGCGCTGGCAACAGCAGCGCTGCTTTCTTTTTCCGCGCATGCCGCCAAGTTTAGCGAAGGCGATTACTACCAGGTGCTGGAACTGCCGAAATCATCCACGCCTGTGGTGAACGAGTTTTTCTCGTTTTACTGCCCGCACTGCTTCAACTTTGAACCGCTGATCCAACAGCTGAAAACCAAAATCCCGGACAACGCCAAGTTCCAGAAAAGCCATGTCTCCTTCATGGGCGGCAACATGGGCACCTCGATGAGCAAGGCTTACGCGACCTCGGTCACTCTGGGGATTGATGACAAAATGATCCCGGTACTGTTCAGCCAGATCCATCAGGCAAACAAACCGCCGCGCAACGATGAAGAGCTGCGCCAGATCTTTCTCGATAACGGCGTGAAAGCCGAAGACTTCGACGGCGCCTTCAACAGCTTCGCCGTCAACTCTATGGTCAACCGTTTCAACAAAGGCTTCCGCGACAGCGGCCTGACCGGTGTACCAGCCGTGGTGGTCAACAACAAATACCTGGTGAAAACCGACAAAGTAAAATCAGCCGACGAATACTTCGAGCTGATCAATTTCCTGCTCAAGCAGTAAGTTTTTTTCTCTGTGAAAAAGGGCCGAAAGGCCCTTTTTTGTCTCAGTTGTTTCTCCGAACAAGTTACACCACCTGGCTGGTGATCTGCTTCAGCAGCCGATCCATGGCGCGGTAGCCTAAGGCTTCGGCCAGATGGACCCGTTCGATCTCGGGTTTGCCAGCCAGGTCGGCGATGGTGCGGGCGACTTTGATGATGCGGTGATAGGCGCGGATCGACAGGCCGAGCTGGTGCAGGGCGGTTTCCAGAAACTCAGCGTCGGCTTTGGTCAGTGCGCAGTGCTTGTCCAGTTCGCGGGTACCGAGCAGGGCGTTGATCTTGCCGCCGCGGCTGTGCATCCGGCCCCGAGCTTCCTTCACCCGCTCTTTGATCACCCCAGTGGTTTCCCCTCTGTCGCCGCCCTGTGCCAGAGTGCCACGCGGCAGGGCGGGGATCTCAATCGACATATCAAACCGGTCCAGCAACGGGCCGGACAAACGCCCCAGATAACGCAGTATCGCCTGCGGATTGGTACGGGTCTGGCTGCCTTCGTAGTAACCGGTCGGGCTGGGATTGAGCGCGCCAATGAGCTGGAACCGGGCCGGAAAGGTGGTTTTGCTGGTGGCACGGGAAATCACGATCTCGCCAGATTCCAGCGGTTCACGTAAAGAATCCAGCACTTTTCGCTCAAACTCCGGCATTTCATCTAAAAACAGAATCCCGTTATGGGCCAGCGAAATTTCACCGGGGCGGGGGATGGAGCCGCCACCCACCAGCGCTGCCATCGAGCTGGAATGATGCGGGGCGCGAAACGGACGGTTGCGCCAGTTGCCGGCATGGAGTGACTGCGCGGTCAGGGAAGTAATGGCGGCCGTTTCCAGCGCTTCCTCGACATCCATCTCCGGCAGCAAATCGCACAACCGCGAGGCCAGCATGGTCTTGCCGGTACCGGGCGGGCCGACAAACAACAAATTGTGACCGCCTGCCGCGGCGATCTCCAGCGCCCTTTTGCCCTGCTGCTGACCTATGATGTCCTGCATGTCGCGGCCATTGACCATCGGCACCGCCTGACCGGGGGCGCGACAATGCAGCGACAGCGCTTCCTGACCACACAGGTAGGCACACACGGCCAGTAAGCTGGCCGCTGATTTGTGTATCTCTCTGCCCACCAGCGCCGCCTGATCGCCATTGGCATCGGGCAGCACCAGGCAGCGGTTCTTCTGCTTGGCCGCCAGCGCCGCCGGCAGCGCGCCCTTGATGGAACGTAACTCGCCAGACAGAGCCAGTTCGCCCAAAAATTCATGATCGTGCAGCTTAGTGTCGGGGATCTGGCCCGATGCGGCCAAAATGCCCAGCGCGATGGGCAAGTCAAAGCGCCCGCCTTCTTTGGGCAGATCGGCCGGGGCCAGATTGACAGTGATCCGGCGCGACGGAAACTCGAAATTAGCATTCACTATCGCGCTTCTGACTCTGTCTCTGGCCTCCTTCACTGTGGTCTCAGGTAACCCCACCAGATTGACCGCCGGCAGGCCGTTACTGAGGTGAACCTCTATCGTAACCGCCGGCGCATCCACCCCGACACAAGCCCTGCTGTGAACTATCGCCAACGTCATTTTCAACCTATCAATAAATTAATTAACTGCCATATCACTGGATAAACACGTTTTATCAGCACAATGTACGCAAGATATCCAAGGCGGATTGAAAATAACCACAACAAATTTCTTGTCATGCGACGAATGTCTGTGTTAAGACTAAGGACGCACAACATATAAACAAGAATTTTGGACAGACAAGTCAATGCTATTAAACGTCAACCTACTGGTCCTCATTATTAACGTCATCGTGGTGATTATCTCACCGCGACGGGGGCTGGCAGGCGTAAAATAGCACATACGCAAACACACGCAGAAAAAGCCCCCGCACCGACAAGGTCCGGGGGCTTTTTTCATACCTGATGCCAGAAGACTGCACTATTCCAATAAACCGCAGCACTGGCAGAGGTCATCAAGAAACAGGGAGCCATGATGACAGGCGCAGAGTTAGTAGTAGAAGCCTTGAAACAACAGGGGGTGAGCACAGTCTTCGGATATCCGGGCGGTGCCATCATGCCAATTTACGATGCCTTGTACGATGGCGGCGTCAGGCACGTGCTGTGCCGCCACGAACAGGGTGCTGCCATCGCCGCTATCGGTTATGCCAGAGCCAGCAAAGGGATAGGGGTTTGCCTGGCCACCTCAGGGCCGGGTGCCACCAATCTGATCACCGGACTGGCTGACGCCATGCTGGATTCCATCCCGCTCGTGGCTATCACAGGTCAGGTTGCCAGCCCTATGATAGGCACTGACGCGTTTCAGGAAGTCGATGTCCTGGGGATGTCACTGTCGTGCACCAAGCACAGTTTTCTGGTGACAGACCCGGCAGAACTTCCCGCGGTACTGAGCGAGGCCTTTGAAGTGGCACTGAGCGGCCGACCGGGCCCTGTGCTGGTGGATATCGCCAAAGACGTACAAGTTGCCGCCATCGAACACCCGCTTGCCCCACTGCATGAATTACCTGCGTTACCCGAGACCGACCCTGCACAGTTTGCCCTGGCTCAGCAGCTTATTGCCGACAGCCAGCGTCCTATTCTTTATGTCGGCGGCGGGGTACAGCTGGCAGATGCCGTCGCCAGTGTGCGCGAGTTTCTCGATCTCACGCACATGCCGGCAGTGTCGACCCTGAAAGGGCTGGGCTGTGTTGAGAAAAACTACCCGTACCACCTGGGCATGCTGGGGATGCACGGCACTAAAGCCGCCAACCTGGCAGTCCAGGAAGCCGATTTACTGATCGCGGTCGGTGCCCGTTTCGATGACAGGGTGACAGGCAAACTGGATACCTTTGCGCCCCACGCCAAAGTGGTTCATCTGGATATCGATACCGCCGAGCTGGGCAAACTGCGTCAGGCTCATGCCGCTTTGCGCTGCGATATCAACACAGTGCTGCCGCAACTGGCCCGCCCGATGGCGCTGGCGCCGTGGCAACAGCGCGTTACCCGCCTGATGGCAGACAACGGCTGGCGTTATGATCATCCAGGCGAGCGTATTTTCGCGCCGCTGCTGCTGAAACAACTGTCAGACAAGATGGACGATCAGACCGTCATCAGTACCGATGTCGGCCAGCACCAGATGTGGGTCGCCCAGCACATGACCCACAGACAACCGCAGAATCTGCTGACCTCGGCCGGGCTCGGCACTATGGGCTTCGGCCTGCCGGCCGCTATCGGTGCCAAGCTGTCCCGTCCTGACGATCAGTCTATTCTGGTGTCGGGCGACGGCTCTTTCATGATGAATGTGCAGGAGCTGGGCACCATCCGCCGTCTCGGCCTGCCGGTCAAGATTGTACTGCTGGACAACCAGCGTCTGGGCATGGTGCGCCAGTGGCAGGAGCTGTTCTTTGACGGCCGCTACAGCGAAACCAGCCTGTCCGATAACCCGGATTTCGTCACCCTGGCCAGTGCCTTCGGCATCCCGGGCCAGACCATTACCCGCAAGGAAGAAGTCGGTCCTGCATTAGATACCCTACTGGCGAGCGAGACAGCCTACCTGCTGCACGTTGCCATTTCTGAAGCTGATAACGTCTGGCCGCTGGTTCCACCCGGTGGTGCCAACCACGACATGATGGAGGAACCTGTATGACCCAGCACACCCTGACTATCCAAGCCACCAGCCGTCCGGAATTACTGGAACGTGTTCTAAGAATCACACGCCACCGCGGATTCATGGTAAAACAGTTTTCAATGGCGCATAGTGAAGATTGTCAGTCCGTCGACATTGAAGTCACGGTAGACAGCGAGCGTCCCATCAGTGCCCTCTATCACCAGCTGGACAAACTGTGGGATGTCAACGGCGTCACCATTTTAGAGCAACAACAAAAACAACAAATCAGCGCATAACGAAAGGATTACACAATGGCAAACACAGCAGATTACATTTGGTTTAATGGCGACATGGTGCCTTGGGCAGACGCGAAAGTACACGTACTGACTCACGCGATGCACTACGGTACCTCCGTGTTCGAAGGCATTCGCTGCTACGAGACGCCAAACGGACCTGTGGTCTTCCGTCACCGTGAGCACATGGCCCGACTGAAAGATTCTGCCAAGATCTACCGCTTCCCGATCCCATACACTGTCGATGAGCTGATGGAAGCCTGCCGCGAAACCCTGCGCGCCAACAAACTCAATTCTGCCTATATCCGTCCGCTGGGCTATGTGCCTAACGTGGGTCTGGGTGTCTGTCCGCCGAACGGCACGGAAATGGATCTGATCATCGCGGCGTTTTCCTGGGGCTCTTACCTGGGCGAAGAAGCACTGGCCAACGGGGTCGATGCCATGGTGTCGAGCTGGAACCGCGCCGCGCCGAATACCATTCCGACCGCTGCCAAAGCGGGCGGTAACTACCTGTCTTCGCTGTTAGTCGGTGGTGAAGCCCGTCGTCACGGTTATGCCGAAGGCATTGCACTGGATGTGCGCGGCTACCTCTCTGAAGGGGCCGGCGAAAACATCTTTGTGATCCGCAACGGGGTGATTTCGACCCCGCCGGCCACCAGCGCCATTCTGCCGGGTATTACCCGCGATGCCATCGTGACGCTGGCCAAAGACATGGGTTATGAGATCCGCGAAGAAAACATCGCCCGCGAGGCGCTGTATCTGGCCGATGAAGTCTTCATGACCGGCACCGCGGCGGAAATCGTGCCGGTACGCAGCGTTGATCAGATCACCGTCGGCGAAGGCAAACGCGGCCCGATCACTGAAAAGATTCAGGCGGCCTTCTTTGGCCTGTTCAACGGCCAGACTGAAGACAAGTGGGGCTGGCTGGATCCTGTATATCCGGCAAAATAAGCCACACTTATAAGCAAGAGAAGCAATGTCCCCGCCGGTGTCAGACGGCACCGGCGGCCAAAAAAGGAATTTCACGTTATGCCTAAGTACCGTTCAGCCACCACCACCCACGGCCGTAATATGGCGGGTGCCCGCGCCCTGTGGCGTGCCACCGGCGTCAAAGATGAAGATTTTGGCAAACCTATCATCGCCGTCGTCAACTCCTTCACCCAGTTCGTACCAGGCCATGTTCACCTGAAAGATCTGGGCCAGCTGGTTGCCGCTGAAATCGAGAAAGCCGGTGGGATTGCCAAAGAATTCAACACCATTGCCGTTGATGACGGAATTGCCATGGGTCACGGCGGCATGCTGTATTCCCTGCCGTCGCGCGAGCTGATTGCCGACTCGGTCGAATACATGGTCAATGCCCACTGTGCCGACGCCATGGTCTGTATCTCCAACTGCGATAAGATCACCCCGGGCATGCTGATGGCGTCCATGCGCCTCAATATTCCGGTGATCTTCGTCTCCGGCGGCCCGATGGAAGCCGGTAAGACCAAACTGTCTGATCAGATCCTGAAACTGGATCTGGTCGATGCCATGATCCAGGGCGCCGATCCCAAAGTCTCTGACGAGCAAAGCGAGCAGATCGAGCGTTCAGCCTGCCCGACCTGCGGCTCCTGCTCAGGCATGTTTACCGCCAACTCGATGAACTGCCTGACCGAAGCCCTGGGCCTGAGCCAGCCGGGTAACGGTTCATGCCTGGCCACCCATGCCGATCGTAAAGAGTTGTTTATCACTGCCGGTCAGCGCATTGTCGGTCTGACCAAGCGTTACTACGAGCAGGACGATGACAGCGTGTTGCCGCGCAACATCGCCAGCAAGAAAGCCTTCGAAAATGCCATGGCGCTGGATATTGCCATGGGCGGCTCCACCAATACCGTCCTCCACCTGCTGGCGGCGGCGCAGGAAGGCGAGATCGACTTCACCATGGAAGACATCGACCGCATGTCCCGCCGCGTGCCGCACCTGTGTAAAGTGGCGCCGTCAACGCAGAAATACCACATGGAAGATGTCCACCGCGCCGGGGGCGTGTACGGCATTCTCGGTGAACTGGACCGTGCCGGCCTGCTGCACTCAGACGTTCCCAACGTGCTGGGCATGACGCTGTCAGAAGCGCTGGCCCGCTACGACATCAAACAAACCGATTCAGAGGAGGTTGCCACCTTCTTCCGTGCCGGTCCGGCCGGTATCCGGACCACTCAGGCCTTCTCACAGGACTGCCGCTGGGACACCCTGGATGACGATCGCGAGAAC